>JBAZPO010000012.1 GCA_041648175.1 Desulfobaccales bacterium
AAGGAATTATCTTGTCAACTTAAAATAGGACATTTGACACAGAAGTCAAGAAAATACCGCTTATATTATATTTTAAATGAGAATCATTCGCAATAATAAAAATGATTTTCAAACTGATACACTACCGGCTATTCAAAACCATTGACATAGGGAACTTCGAACCGCTATATTAGGGACCGACCGGTCGGTTTCTATCTTGCAGGAGTTCACGCGATGTCACTCAAAGACAGGATTATCCACGAGTCTTTGCGCCAATTTTCCAGCAAAGGTTTCATGAGCACGTCCATCAGTGACATCCTGGAAGCCGTGGGCACTTCCAAAGGCGGGCTTTACAATCACTTCAAGAGCAAAGAGGACCTTTTCTTCGCGGCCCTGAGTGAAGCCCGGAAAATCTGGCGGCAGCGCAATTTGGCCGACTTGGACCGCTGGGAGCGACCCTTGGACAAACTCAAGCAGATCCTGGAGAATTATCGGGATCAATATTTGGCGGACTCGGAAAACTTTCCGGGAGGTTGTGTCTTTGTCGCCCTGGCGGTGGAATTACACGACCAGCAACCCCACCTGGCCCAAGAAGTGAATGAAGGCTTCGAACGATTCAAGGGCCTGATTAAACGCCTTCTGGACCAAGAAAAGGCAGTCGGCAAGCTGAAAAAGGGTATCGATACCGGCATGGCGGCCGAAGTAATCTTCTCAGGTATTCTGGGGGCTTGCGTCGCGTATACCTCAGACAAATCGAAGGAGAACCTGGATCACACAATCAAAGGCCTTATTGACTTCTTGACCATGATCAGTCTCTGAAATTTCTTTGTACGCCAGGTCCTCCATCCCTTTCGGAAAAGGCAGAAATTTTTTTAGGCGAAATCGGGGGGCCGGTCGGTCTCATCCTAAAAGGAGGTATTTTTATGGACTTCAAATTTTCGGAAAGAGAAGAGTTGCTCAGAAAATCGGCCAGAGAGTTCGCGGAGAGTGAGATTACCCCCAGAATAGACGCTATGGAAGAGACCGGGGATTTCTCCATGGACCTTCTGAAGCCCATGGCGAAATTGGGGATCACCGGCATCATTGCCCCCCGGGAGTACGAAGGCATCGGCTTGGGATATATGGCCCGAACCATCGTGCTGGAGGAAATGGCCCGGGTCTGTGCGGCCGTCTCCATGGGGATGCAGGTCCACCACATGGCCATCGCTGCGCTTAAAGATTTCGGCACTGAGGACCAAAAAAAGAAGTACCTGCCTCCCCTGGCCCGGGGCGAAACCATGGGATGCGTGGCCGTAACCGAACCTTCCGGGGGCTCGGACCTCTTGGGGATGCAGTCCACCGCCGCACTACAAGGCGATAAATGGGTTTTAAACGGCCGGAAATGCTTCATCACCAATTCCCATACGTCTGATTATTGGGTGGTCATCGCCAGAACCGGGGAGGGTCCCAAAGGACTTTCGGCCTTCATCGTCGACAAGGAGGCCCCCGGCGCCAAGACGGGGCGAGTGGAGCACAAAGTCGGACTCCGGGGTTCCAATACCGGCGAACTGGTGTTCGATAATTGCGCCATCCCCCGGGAAAATATCTTGGGCCAGGAAGGCGGCGGCCTGGGGGTAGCCCTGAAGACCGTCAGTGAAAGCGGCAGAACCGGCATGGCCGCGACCGCCTTGGGGATTCTCCAGGCCTGTTATGAAGAGGCCGCCAAGTTTGCCAGCGAACGGGTTCTCTACGGCAAACCCATCAGCGCCTTGCAAGCCATCAGCTTTTATGTCGCCGAGATTTACACGGACCTGGAAATTTGTCGGCTCCTGTGCTACCGGGCCAGTTGGATGAAGGACCAGAATATGCGGTTCGATACCGAAAGCGCCATGGCGAAATCCTACACCTGCGACGCCGCGGCCCGTTGCGCCAAGAAGGCCATCGAAATTCACGGAGCCTATGGCATCATGAAAGAATATAAAGTCCAGCGCCTCCTGCGGGATGCCATGGTGACGATCTCCGCGGGCGGCACCGGGGAAATCGGCAAGGTGGTTATCGGGAGGGCTGCGTTGGCGCCGTACTACAAAAAGGCTTAAGAGCCAGGAACTATGAAAAGAGTAATTGTTTGCCTCAAGCCGGTCCCGGACCCGAAGGCCTGGGACCGGCTGGCGATGGACCCTGTGACCAAGACGTTGATACGCGAGGGCATTCCCAGTGTAATCAATCCCTTGGACAAGCATGCCCTGGAAGCCGCCCTGGAAATCAAGGACGCTCGCGGTGCCGAAGTGGTTCTCCTTACCATGGCCCCCACCTCAACTCTGCCGGTATTACGTGAAGCCCTGGCCTTGGGAGCCGACCGGGCGGTGCTGCTCTCGGACCAGTGGTTCGCCGGCTCTGACACCCTGGCGACTTCCCGGATTCTGGCTGCGGCCATCCGCCGCCTTGCGCCCTTTGACCTGATCTGTTGCGGCAATTTCACCCTGGACGGCTCCACCGCCCAGGTGCCTTCCCAAATTGCCGAGTTCCTACAGGTTCCTAATATCATGCACGTAAGCCGCATGGAACTCAGGCCAGCCGGGCAGTTGGTGATAACTCAAAAGATCGAACACGGCTCGGTTAAGTTTTCAGCCGCCCCTCCCCTGCTGCTCTCTTTCACCAAGGAAGCCAATAAGCCGCGCTATAGTTCTTTCCTTGAAATCCTGGCCGCAGAAGACCGGGAGATCACCATATGGTCCAATGCCGACCTGCAATTGGGCGCCGGGCTTATCGGTTTGGGAGGCTCCCCCACCCAAATGGCCGATCTGCTGGTGCGTCAAAAAGTGCGCCAGAGCCTACGCCTCACGGGCGGCCCGGAGGAGATTGCCAAGCAGTTGGCAGACAAGATAAGTCAGATGGGAATAATTTAAGCAAGCGTTCAGCAGTCAGCTATCAGCTATCCGCAAAAACAAAGAGTTAGCATTTGGGTCCAAGATGGTAGAGTTGCTGTAATAATGCAACCGGTTGTTTTAATTTACAAAGCTGACTGCTGAAAGCTGAACCCTTCCTCATTTAACAGGAACATGTAACTCAATGGAAAAACCGCAAATTTGGGTATTCATGGAGCAGCGGGGCGGGGTGCTGCACGATGTCGGTTTGGAGCTGCTGGGCAAGGCCCGGGAGCTGGCCGCGGCCTCGGGAAGTACGGTGGCTGCCTTGCTGTTGGGCGCCGACGTGGCGCCCTTGGCCGACCGGGTTATCGCCCATGGAGCCGATACGGTCCTAGTCGCTGAACATCCTGGCCTGGAACCGTATCGCCTTTTGCCGTATACCGCGGTCTTGGCCAAGGCCTGCCGGGAACATCAGCCGTCAATTTTGCTGTTTGGGGCTACCAGCCTGGGCGTGGAACTGGCCCCCCGCCTGGCGGCGCGCCTTAATACCGGCCTTTCCGCCCACTGTATCGATCTGCAGTTGGATGCAGATGGGAACCTCTTGCAGATGGTTCCGGGCTGGGGCGGCGGCGTTGTGGCTACCATCCGTTGTCCGCAACATCGCCCCCAAATGGCCACGGTGATGCCGGGAGTTATGAAAAAAATCTTACCGTCCCCGCGGCCCGGCCGGGTTATTAATTTGGCCGTGGGAAATGACCTGGACGACTCAGGTCCCAAGGTCCTGGAAGTGCAACGGGAGGAATCCCGGGCACTGCCCCTGGAGACGGCTGAGGTGGTGGTAGCAGGGGGCTGGGGGGTCGGGGGGCCTGACGGCTGGAAACTGGTGGAAGAGTTGGCGGGATTGTTGGGCGGTGCGGTGGGAGCCACCCGGCCGCCGGTAGACGAGGGCTGGGCCCGTGATGAGCAGATGATCGGCCAGAGCGGCAAAACCGTCCGGCCCCGTCTTTATATCGGAGTGGGCATCTCCGGGATGTCGCACCATGTGGTGGGTATGGAGGGCTCGGAGCTGGTGGTGGCCATTAACTCAGACCCCCATGCCCCCCTCTTTGAGCTGGCGGATATCTGTATTGTCGGAGATTTCCGCGAGATTCTCCCCCCGTTGCTGGAGGAAATCCGCCACCGGCTCGGGGCTCATAAGTCGAATTGATCTGGCTTTGACACTCTCATGGCTGCGCTTGATCGCGTGCTCCAGGTGAGGCGGGATTTTACCCCTGCCTGAGTGGGGGGGTTCACGAGACCCTATTTCAATTCCGAGATGGTAAATACTGCCTCCACATCGGCGACCTCTTGGGCCACCGCCTCTTTGCCCCCTTCCTCCCGGTCCACCAGAATCAGCACCTTGACCACTGTCAGGCCGAAATTCCGGGCCGCAGTGATGGCCCGTAAGGCGGAGCCGCCGGTGGTCACCACGTCTTCGACGATTACCGCCCGATCCCCGGGTTCCACGTCACCCACCAACAGCCCCCCAGTGCCGTGCTCCTTGGGCCGGTGACGCACCGAAAAGGCGTTAATGGGCTGCCCCTTTAAAAAGCTGGTCAGGGCCGTGGCGTGAGCGATAGGGTCCGCCCCCATGGTGAGGCCACCGATGGCGTGAACTTTCAGGTCCCGGATCAGGTCGAAAAATACTTCGCCGACGAGGGCCAGGCCCTCAGCATTGTGGGTGGTGGGCCGGCAATCGATATAGTAAGGACTCTCCCGGCCACTCACCAGCTTGAAGGGCTTATCAGGGCTGTACCGGAAAGATTTTTCCCGGAGGATTTCCAAGAGCTGCCGGCGCATGTTCAACATTCTGCATCCTCTCCTTTACTGAAAAGTCCAGCCGTAGAGGTGGGTTTAAAACCCGCCCCTACAAGACTTAGCGACAATCGATTCCGCGGCATTGGGCAATATACTCGCGGAGAGCTTCTTTAGTGGAAGAAAAGGCGATCTGGGGCCAGGGAATTTCCGAGAGCTTGAACAGCCGGGCTTCCAGGGTCTCGTCTCCGGCCGTGAGTTCCCCGGACACATACTCCGTCAGGTAGGCCGCGATGATAGTGCGATGGTTCGGGTAAGAGTAGATATTAAGCAGCCTCAAGGGCCGCACGGTCAGAAGGGTCTCCTCGTGGGTTTCCCGGACTACGGCCTCCTCCACCACTTCCCCCAGGTCCACAAACCCTCCGGGCACCACCCAGAGACCGTAGCCCGGCTCGATGGCCCGGCGGACCATGACCACGCCCTCGGCCATGGGGATCACAGCGATGACCGACAACTTAGGATCAATATAAAAAATAAAACCACAAGCGGTGCATACCAGACGCCGGGGCTCCTGGGGCTTGACCTGGCGTTTTTCCAGCCGGCCGCCGCACTGGGGGCAAAATTTATATGTGGCTATTTCCTGGATGCCAATCATTGCTCCCTGCCTTAAACAATCATTCCAAGGGGACGCTGCCTGCCCAACTTGCCGCTGGCTGCCATTAGTTCAGGACAAAGGGCGCCGGGGAAAAGGTGAGCGCAAAAACTACGATGGTGATGATTCCAAGGATGCGGCGGCGCCGGTCCAGGGGCAGCCAGTAGAGATATGGCGGCGGGTGGCGCCAGCCCAGAAGAGTCAAGAGTACGGCCCACATGAGCCAGCCCTGCCAGAATATTACCCCGCAGATTACCAAAAGCCCGATAGCGCCCAGGGAGATATAGCGATGGCAGGAGGGGAACAGGGCGTAGGTCACGTGCCCCCCGTCCAACTGCCCCACCGGCATCAGGTTGAGGGCCGTCACCAAAAGGCCGATCCAGCCGGCAAAGGCCACGGGGTGCAGGATGACATTTTCGCTGGGCGTCAGGTGGCCCAGGGCCAGCCAACTCAGCAGTTTGAATAACAAGGGTTCCCCCAGGGTCAACCCTTCATCCCCGCCACCGAAGACGGTGACGGTGGATAATTTCAACCCCACGAGGATGACCGGGATGGAGATCAGGACCCCAGCCAAAGGACCGGCGCAGCCCACGTCCAGCAAGGCCCGCTTGTCCCGGATGGGGGAACGGATGCGGATAAAGGCCCCAAAGGTGCCGATAATGAAGGGAATGGGTGGCGCCGGGATGAAATAGGGCAGGGTCACGTCCAGGTGGTGCTTCCGGGAAATCAAGTAATGGCCCATCTCGTGGGTGCCAAGGATCAGCAGCAGAGTTAAGGAAAACGGGATGCCTTTATAGAGCAGACCAGGGGTTTCCAGGGGATTGACCCCTTGCTGGAGGGCCCCGGCGACAATAGTAGTGGCCAGCGTGGCCAGTAACAACACCACGTGCAGCCAGAGCCGGGGCGGCCGAGGAGCCGATGCGGGCGGCATAAACTCCTGTCCCCAGTAGGGCTCCGGGGGCCTCGAAGGTTCCAACGGTCTCCCCTCCGGATTCACGGTAATTCCACCCCTGCCTTTAAGGCCTGTACTTCCCGCCTGGTGAGCTCCCGAAATTTTCCCCGAGGCAACCCTTCCAGCCGTAACGGGCCGAAGGCGATGCGCTTCAATTTCAGCACCGGGTGCCCCACTTGCTCCATCAAGCGCTTGATCAGATGATACCGCCCTTCATGTACAGTGATTTCCAAGACCGTTTTTTCCGGCTCCCGCTTGATCACCGCCACTTCCGGGTAAACAAAACGACCGTCCAGGTCCATCCCCGCGGCCATTTGCCGCAAGGTTTCGCGACTCACCTCGCCTTCCACCGTCACCCGGTAGGTCCGGGGGACCTGGAAGCTGGGATGAGTCAGGCGATAGGCCAGTTCGCCGTCGTTGGTGAGAAGCAAAAGCCCCGTGGCGTCGTAGTCCAGGCGTCCCACGGGATAGAGCCGATCCGTCCTGGCGCCTAACAACTCCGTGACTATCCGCCGCCCTTCGGGGTCCCGGGTGGTGCAGACATACCCGGAGGGCTTGTGCAGCATAACGGTAACCAGCGCGCCCTGCACCTTGACGGCGCGTCCATCGACCTTGACCTCGTCCCGGTCAGGATCGACTTTAACCCCCATCGCGGTGACCACCTGGCCGTTGACGGCTACCCGCCCGGCTTGGATAATCTCCTCCGCAGCCCGCCGGGAAGCCACCCCGGCCCGGGCGAGAAATTTTTGGAGGCGTTCCGGCGGACTGTTACTCATCTCTTCTCGTTTTGGGCAGGATGGTGAGGCAAGGACGGATTTATCAAAGCCTTTTCCAGAGCTATATCATTGTGGCCAAATTCCGCCATTACGTGTGGCTCAAGTTTTTGATATATTATATCTGAAACTTTCTGAGCACCTATGTTAGTAAAATGATGCCAATCATAAAAATATTGAGAACTTTTCGGCATCTCGATTGCTAAGTCAATCAATAACACCTTATAATTTGAAGAAACTATCCGCGTAATTTGATTGTATTGTTCCAATAATTGCCATTCAGCCCTGCCGTTGATATCACCATACTTGACAGTTGCTAAATTTACCCCGGTAACCTCATCAATGCCGGTTCCATAAAGAGATGGTTGAGTAACTAAAACTGGTTCAACTGAATTTTCTTTACAAACCTCAATTAATCTTGACAATCGCTTTCTATAAGAATCCAAATATTTCTCTTTATGTATTTTAATCAATTTATTTATATCGTCATCTTTAACATCAACACTTTCTATTTGTTTTAAATCAATATTACTATGTGTAACTCCCATTCGCTTAGCTTGCCAATATCTATACAGATTAAGTATAAAGTAACACAATTCGCTTTTCATTATGATTTTTTTTATTGTTGATGAATATATGCTTGATGAAGATTTACTGATAATATATCTATCATGATCTGCTTCATTTTGTAACCCTACATCATTAATGCCAACAAGAAAAATAATTATATTTGGCTTTATTTTTAATAAATAATCTTCTAGTAGAACTAAATGTCCAAAAGTAGAACAACCATCTAAGCCGGCATTATTAATCCATAGATTAGGGAAGACGCTTCTTAGTTTTCTCCCCAAGTCTTCAGTCCAGGTCTTGCTATCAGATAAATAGAGACATTCTGTAGTACTTCCCCCAACTGTAATAATTCTCAGATAATGAGAAAATTCTTGTGGCGGCTCTTCTCCCCTAAAACCCAAACTATTTTTTTTATGAATTACGACTTTGTCTAGTTTTTCTATTTTGTCATTATTAATCACATAATTTTGGTTTGTTTTTAAAACAATCTTATTCCCTCTTACCCTGAATTCAATAGGCTGCCATAACCTGAGAGTAGCTTCCGCTATTAAAAGGGCGACTATCAACCCAATGAAAAATGTCAGAGCATTTTTTAAATAATTTTCCAAATTCCACGCCATGGTCTCTGGCCGGGAAAGCCGACAAAATTTCCCTCGCCGGCCTTCCCTCCAACGACCCTATCTTTTTGAAGACGTGAGTGGGGGGAAAGGCCCTAATTGGAATTTCCGGTTAAAACCCACCGCGTCCCGCACCTCGGCCATGGTCTGGCGGGCCTGTTGCCGGGCCCGGTCGTTGCCTTGGCGCATAACATCCAGGACCTCGTCCGGATGGGCCTCGTAATAGCGACGCCGTTCCTGGATGGGGGCCAGATTCTCTAGCAGGGCCTCGGCCAGCATCTTCTTGCAATCCACACAGCCCAGGTTGGCTTTGCGACATTCCGTGGAAATTTCGTCAAGGCGCGCCTTGGGCAGATTGAGCCGGTGGAAAGGAAACGCCAGGCAGCGGTCCGGTTCGCCTGGATCTTTCTTGAAAGGGCGCTGGGTATCGGTGGTCATCTGGCGAATTTTCTTGGCCATCACATCCGGCGGGTCGCTCAGGTAGATACAGTTGCCGTAACTTTTGCTCATCTTGCGGCCGTCGGTGCCGGTGAGCTTGGGAATTTCGGTAAGCAGAGCTTCGGGTTCCGGGAAAATGGGCCGGTAGAGGTGGTTGAACCGCCGGGCGATCTCCCGGGTCATCTCGACGTGGGGAACCTGATCCACCCCCACCGGCACCCCTCCCGCCTTGTACATCAGGATATCCGCGGCCTGGAGCACCGGATAGCCCAAAAAGCCGTGGGTGGCCAGGTCCTTGTGGGCCAACTGCTCCATCTGGTCTTTGTAGGTGGGGTTGCGCTCCAGCCAGGGCACCGGGGTGAACATGCCGAAGATCAGGTAGAGCTCGCAATGTTCTGGAATAGCCGACTGCACAAAGATGGTGGATTTTTCCGGATCCAGGCCCACGCTCAGCCAATCCGTCACCATCTCCGGGATAAAGCCGCTGATGGTGCCGGGGGTCTCGTATTCCGTGGTCAAGGCATGCCAGTCGGCCACGAAGTAGAAACACTGATAATCTTCCTGGAGGCGCATCCAGTTATACAGGGCCCCATAATAGTTGCCCAGATGCATTTTCCCGGTGGGACGCATACCGCTTAAAATGCGCTTTAATTTTGGCGCTTCGGGTTTCTCTATTCCACGTGAATCGTCAGATGCCATGCTTATTCCTATTTAAGTTTTTAGCTATTTTATAACAGAATTATGGCGGGCAGTGCCCGCCCTACATTTGGCCACGGCGCATCAAAGGTGTCTTGCTGATAGCTGAAAGCTGACCGCTGATCGCTTATAACCTACCATTTGGCAGCCCCCTTTGGCAAGGACATGCGCCAATATTCCCCCCAAACTGCAGCATCCCGATTACAAAAAACAGGCCATCCTGAGTGCGGCGCTCAACATGGCCTGTTTGGCAGATCCTGGAGCTGAAACGGTTGTGCCTCACTCTTTTAGTGAGGCCAAATAAGAGCTGAGTGAGCCGAAATCCAAGGGCGCCTCAAGTTCGTCCCCGGACCTGAGGTCATGAGTGGTCACCCGAACGGGCTCATCCAGGGCAGTGGGAAAGCTATCCCCGTTTGCATCATTGACGGTTATATAGGCGCGCTTGCCGTTGTATTTTATCCATTTTGTAAACGACGCTTTTCCGGCGCAACTGGCCGAGAGATTGAATCCATGACTTGTCATTACCTCTTCGACGCTCATTGTTTTTTCACCTGTATGCTTTTGTGAATCGCGGCTCGTGCGAACCGTTAGCGTTCCTTCCACTCCGGCTTCCGCTTTTCCAGAAACGCCTTGACCCCTTCTTCCGCATCTTCCGTGCTGCACAGGGCCGCAAACATGTCGCCCAGCAAATCCAAGGCCTTGTGGTAGGGCACATCTTCGGCCCCATAGATCCCGGCTTTGCCAATCTGGAGGGCCAGCGGGCTTTTGGCCACCAATTTATTAGCCAATTCCAGGGTGGCTTCCTCAAGTTTATCCGCCGGCACTACCTTATTGACCAGTCCCAGCCTTTGGGCCTCCGCGGCCGGGATTATATCTCCCAGCAGCACCATTTCCAGCGCTTTTTTGCGGCCGACGTTGCGGGCCAAAGGCGCCGCCGGTCCCAGGCAGATGAGGCCCACATTGATGGCCGTGGTCCCGAATTTGGCATCCTCTGCAGCCACAGTCAGGTCACAGGCAAAGGACAGACCGGCGCCGTTGGCCAGGGCATAGCCTTTCACCGAGGCGATCACCGGCTTTTTCATTTTAGCGATGGTGTGATTGTGCTCATCCATCAGGTGGATAAACTCGCGATACTCTTTGTTGGTTTTATTTTTAAATTCATCCAGCGAGATACCTGTAGAAAAATGTTTGCCGTTGGCATCGATCACCACCACCCGGACCTCAGGGTCGTTCTCCATGTCCCAGAGGGCATCATTGAGCTCCCGGGCAAAAGGCACGTTGAAGGTGTTCATCGCTTGCGGGCGATTCAGGGTAATAAAGCCGATTTGATCCCTTTTCTCCACCAGCACGTTGGTGTAATCCATGACGCACTCTCCTTTATCATGATAAGTTAGTAATATTCGTTTGTTGTAGGCTTTCGATATAATAATGTAGTTGGGCCAGGGTTTGCTGCCACACGGCAGGGTCATGGCTGGCGGCATACAAGGGTGCGGCGCCGTTCAGCGAGACCACGATGAAATGGGCGATTCCGTCGAGATCTAAGCCATCCTTTAACCTGCCTTGCTGCTCCGCCTCTTCCAGCCACAGCCGGATCAATTTGGCAAAGCTCTTGAAGCCCCTCAAGACATAGGCGCTCATGGCGGGGGACTGTCCGGCGAGTTCCACCAAGGAATTAAGCAGAAAACAGCCGCCCTCGAAAACCCCCGCGCCCAGGTAATTTTGCAAACTGTTTTCTATGACTTTTTCGATCCGGCCCAGGGGATCAGGAATATCTCTCACGCCTCGGAAAACGATATTTTTCCAAATCCTGACGCATTCATCATAGACCGCAGACCAGATTTCCTGCTTGTTGCCGAAGTGGCCGTAAAGTCCGCCCTTGGTCAGACCGGTGGCTTTGACAATGCTTTCAATGGAGGTATTGAAGTAGCCGTGGACTGAAAAGAGCTGCATTGATTTTTCTATGATATGTTGCCGCGTTAAGTCCCCTTTAGTTGACATTCCAAACCTCTTTATAAAATAAACCGACCAGTTGGTCTATTTCTATCGCAACAAAATCTCTTTGTCAAGGTAGCCTCTAGCAAAATAGGTAAATTTGGGTTATAGATCATGCGCCACGAATGATAAACATATCAAAAGATTATCATCCTGATCTACACTGCGCATAGATAGCCGGTAACCTCACAGATTGAATTGACAAAGGCAGCGGAAACATGCAGTTTCCATCTGGATGGGCCTGGATAGCCGGGATGATCTGAAAATTTTGAACCGATAATTAAAAGAAAAATAATCTAGTATGGCCAAACAAAAGGGAAGCCGCTCCAATTGGACCGGCTTTCCCTTCAGTTTGGCACCAATGGCTGTTTTAGTTTTTCATGAAACGGCGACGCAGCCAAAATCCCGCCAGACCGGTTCCCATAAGCAGAAAGGTTCCCGGCAGAGGAATTGGGTCTCCGTAAATAAAGTCATCCATTACCACCGGGTCCGCGGAATTACCGCTGGTGATACGGACCCTTGCTACTCGCTCCCCCGCGCTGAATATTACTCCGAGAAAGGAGAAGGTTTCATCACCTGACGCAGCTGGGACGAGGAAAGATCCCAACGAGGCATCACCCGACCCAAAAAATTCCATACTCGTGCTGTCGACCAAATCCACATCCGTGAAAACCACCCCAAAGCCGTTAACTGTCCCAGGAGTGTCGGTACCACGAACGAAAAAAATTGTGTCGGTGATGTTGCTGCCAACGGCAGTGAAGAGCTTTTGGGGACTGAAGGGCTCGAACAGAGCGGGAAATGAGGGATCAATATTACCAAATTCAATGCCAGGACCAGAATTGGCGCTGACTTCGAACCCGGATCCCGGGGTGGAAAAAACTGCCCCTTGAGAGGCTTTAAAAAAATCTGGGGGAAAGGCATTAGGGGAAGAAAGTGCCTCGGGAACACCATCCCATCTAATTTGTCTTAGGGGCCCCAGAGCAGCTTTGAAATTATCCACTACCGCTTGGATATCGGCCGGATTAGCTCCGGTACCTGAAAAAGTGACGGGAGAGGCAGCAGCAGGGGTGGACAAGATTAGTAAACAAAGCAACAACATGGCCATGAAAAAATATCTTCTTTCCATAGTTTACCTCCGTTTTTGAACGGATTAGATATTAGCCATTCTATTCCCTGTACAGATTGGAGTAAACATAATACATCAAATTTCTCCAATCAAGGTGCGCATAAGTATTTATTTAATTCAAAACATTGATTAAATACCCCTCTCTCCTAGGCTGGCGTCAATGTCATCGTTGATATGCGTCCTCCCGTCTCCGGCTTCTTCGTCCTCCCCAACATTACTACTCCGGCCTTGACAGCTTTTGTGCAGGTTAGGGCGGTGTACCCCTGATGGACACCAGGAGTGGTAATTGCACGGCAAATGGTATGTTTTGCTCACTTACCATATACAAAACTTATCAAAAATTTCAAAGAGTTGTAGATATGATTAAGTTAATTGCATGATCGCAGCTTGGTATTAAGGATGTTGTTCCCCAAAAGGGAGAGAGCCCCAGCGGGCCAGATCTTTAGGAAAGGCCATCTCGGCGGCCAATCCCGCGGCCTCGATGGTCAGGTTGCGGCAAAATTGGAGATGGTCCTTGCAGAGCCAGGTTTTCCGCCACTGGGAGGTCAACAGGCGGCATTGAGTGCTCCCGTAGCGCTGCTTGAATTCATTGGGCAGGCGATTGAACAGGCGGTAAAGGCCGGGCTCGCCATAGAGTTCCGCGGTCGCGGACTTGGCGCTGGCGGGCACCTCCCGGCGGCCGTACACCGCGCCCAGGGCCGCCATGGCCCCCACCAGGGCGCCGCAGGTGTCGCCGAAGAGGCCGCCGCCGCCCCCGAAACCGGTCATGACACACATGGCCTCATGGGGCAGGCCGGTATCGATATGGGTCAACACCGCTTCCATGACACATTCGGCGCAGTTCAGGCCGGTTTTGAAGTTATGCTTGGCCCGTTTTTTTACCTGGACAATCGCTTCTTCAGGGGTCATTACTATTCTCCATATTGAAAAGATACAGCTATAGGGCGTGCCGCGCACGCCGATTTTCGGCGGCCGCGGGCCGCCCTATAAATAACTTTGCACGAAGCTTTTCAGTTCTTCCAACACCACCTCGGGGTCCCGGGTGGTATCCAGCCGGAGTAGCGGCCGGTCCTGGGGCGTAAAGGGGTCGAAGTCCCGGGCCTGGGCCTCAAAGAGTTCCACCCGTCCATCTGAGATGGCCTCCGGGTCGGTCAGACGAATCCCCAGGCGTTCCCGAGCCACGGACGGAGGGCATTCGCAGTACACGAACACCAGCCGGGCTCCCTGCGCTTTAGCCAACTGCCGCACCCGGGCCCGCTCAGACGCCCGCTTATAAGAGCCGTCCAGGATGACGCTTTGCCCCGCCGCCAGGTGTTCGCCGGCCTGCCGGAGCATCTCATCGTAGGTGCGGGTGGAAAAATCCTGGTTATAGATACCCTGGCCGAAGTCCACGGGCACCCGGTCCGTAGGTTTGAGGCCAACCAGAGTTTTGCGCACCACGTCGCTATGGATGACCGGCCACCCCAGAGTTTTGGCCAGGGCCCGGGAGCGGTTGCTCTTGCCGGTGGCCATCAACCCGAAAACCACCACGATCATGCGGCCCATCGCGCCCCCGCTTCGGCATATTCTCCAGCCAGGTCAAAATAGGCCCGGGCGGTTTTCCGGGCCTGGTCCCGAATTTCTGGCGGTTGCGCCGGGTCCTGGGCAGTAAAGGCGTGGATCTTGCCCCGCACATAGGCCCGGTAGCATTTGTAAAAATCCAACATCTGGAGGAGGTCAGGGTCCCGGGAGGCCGTAGCGAAGCGCTCTACGAAATAGCGCGACAGGTCCCGGAGACCGTGGAAATCCAGGTCCATGGCTAAAAAATCGATGTCCGCGGCCACATCACCATAACGGAAGCGGTGATTAAATTCAATGCAATCAAAGACATAGATGCTGTCGGCCAGGCAAATGTTTTTCATGTGCAGATCGCCGTGACAATCCCGGATGCGGCCTTCCCGGATGCGTTGCCGGAATAGGGTGCGGTGCCGGGAAAGGAATGACCGGGCAAAGTCGCGAATCCCCTGGAACAATTCCCGGGGAAACATCTGCCCCGCCAGATTTTCGGTCCGGGAAAAATTCTCCTCATGGTTGTAGGCGATGATAGCCGGTTCCCCGTACTTGTTGATGCGGGGGCCAGTGGCCGCCTGCTCGTAGAACGGGACCAGCCGGGCAATGATGCGGTCCAGATGCTCCCGGCCCAACTCGCCCCGGTCCGCCACCTCATCCATCATGCGATCCTGGGGCATGCGCACCATTTTCAAGGCATAGTCTAGCGGGTGCCCCTGGCCACCTAGCCGCACCCGTTCTCCTTGAGCCGTAAGGGGCAGGACCTCCAGATAGATTTCAGGGCAAAGACGGCGGTTGAGGACGAGTTCTTCCTGGAGATAGTGGTGGCGGCGACGCAGGGTGGTGAAGTTCAAAAAGCCCAGGTCCACCGGTTTTTTGACTTTGTAGGCGAAGTCATCGGTGATGAAGACCCAGGAGATATGCGTCTGGATCAGGTCAACCCGCCCGGTCGATTCCGGGTAGGCGGCCGGGTCCATCAAGGCCGCGATCAGGTCCATGGTTCATTATAGCAGAAAGCGCCTTGGGCGGACACGCAGGTCGGCCTTACGGTTTTCCGCCGATCTCCTCCACAGTGCGGCCGGTGAGCACGGATTGGGGTTCGCTGGCCACGGGGTTGCGGCGGGCGTCGGCCTCCTCGTCGTCCGCCTTCACCAGGAGCCAGGACTCGTCCTTGCCGGTCCGAAAGCGGGTCAGGGCGTAGCCGCCCTTAAGCTTCTTTCCCTCCAACCAGATCTTGACGTGGCCATGCTCCACTGCTTGGGCCATGGGGATGCCCTCGCCTTTCTTCTCCGTCAGATTGCGGTAAGGACCGGCGTCCCACACCAACACCGTGCCGCCGCCGTATTCCCCCTCCGGGATGGTGCCTTCGAAGTTGGCATACTCCAAAGGATGGTCTTCGGTGGGCACGGCCAGGCGCTTGTCTTTGGGGTTGGTGGAGGGGCCCTTGGGGATGGCCCAGGACTTGAGCACCCCGTCCACCTCCAGGCGGAAGTCGTAGTGGAGATGGCTGGCGGCGTGCTTCTGGATGACGAAGATGGGCTCCCGGGAAATCCTGGGTCCCTTGCCCGAAGGCTCCGGGGTACGGGAAAAGTCGCGCTTTTCCTGGTAATCCTTGAGACTGGCTTTGGTCATTTCCACCCTTCCTGGTGAAGACGCGGCCGGGGCAATTTGTAAAACCTGGCCTGCAACAATATTTTAGAACTAGACATAGCGTCATCACTAATTTGACATATTTATCTCTGCGCCTCTGCGGTTAATTATTTTTCACCGCAGAGGCGCAGAGAACGCAGAGAGCGCTTATGTTCAATTGTTTAAGTCCTTGAGCATAAAATAAGTCCCCGGGCGAGCCGGGTCAATGGGCTCTTTAAGCCTAGCCGGCGGCGCAACTTGAGGTCAGCCGGCAGGCGGGGAAACAAAAATACCCTGCTAACCAATAAATTATCGAAAATTAATTGACAATGATTATAAATGTAGTATATAAATATAAGATTTACTGAATATCAAGGGGGGCTACGGCCATGCACTGCGAAACTTTGAAACCAGGGGTAGATTGTACCTTTATGACTAAGAAAGGCTGTTCGTTCAACGGCGGCAGCTGTAAACCGGTGGTAACGGAATGTGAAGGCTGCGACCGGATCATGGGATCCAATGGCAGCTCCTTCTGTGGTTCTTTTCCGGACCCCACCTCCAAATGGCGCCGGGGGCCCTGTAATCTAGCCACTCACGTGAAAGCCGAAAAGAAAGAGATTGCCCATAAAACCAATCCTCTGAAGGCCTCCAAACGCAAAGCCGCCGGCCACTAAGCAGGCATTGAACGGACAGCGCGGCTCGACTGTAAAAGCCGGCCGCGCTCTCCGCAATATCTTTCCGATTTAATCTTTATTTCCCCAACTTCTCCAAGGCTGCCTTAATCCGGCTTAATCCCGTGGCAATGCGCTCCCGGGATGTGGCATAGGAAAATCTCAGGCACTTGTCTTCTCCGAATTCGCCTCCCGGCACCGCCGCCACCTGGGCCTCTTCCAGGAGGTAGGCCGCCAGGGCCCCGGACCGTGATTGGCCCGGCTCGACCTTGAGCCTGTCATAATACGCCGAAAAATTAGGAAAGAGATAGAAGGCTCCTCCGGGCTTGATGGTGGTGACCCCGGGGATCGAAAGCGTCCGCCGATAGATATCGTCCCGGCGCCAGGCAAATTCCGTCAACATGGTCTGCACCGAATCCTGGGGGCCGTTCAAGGCCTCTACCGCGGCCTTCTGTGAGATGGAGGTGGGGTTCGAGGTGCTCTGGCTCTGGAGAGTATCCGCCGCCTTGATCCCGACCTCCGGTCCGGCCAGGTAGCCGATGCGCCAGCCGGTCATGGCATAAGCCTTGGAGACCCCGTTGAGGATGAAGGTCCGGGCCTTCAATTCCGGCGATAGCATGGCCATATTCACAAACTTGGCCCCGTCAAACAGGATCTTGTCATAGATATCATCCGAGATCACAGAGAGCCCGGCCGAAAGCACCACTTCCCCCAGGGCCGCCAGTTCGTCTTTGGTATAGACGCCGCCGGTGGGGTTGGAGGGGCTGTTAATCACAATGGCCTTGGTCCGGGGGGTGAGCTGCGCCTTTAACTCCGCCGCGGTGAGCTTAAAGCCGTTTTCTTCCCGGGTGGGGACGACCACCGGCGTGGCTTCGGCCAGCATGACCATGGGCACATAAGAAACCCAGAAGGGCGCGGGAATGATGACTTCGTCGCCCTTCTCGAAGAGCACTTGAAACAAATTGTAGAGGCCGTGCTTGCCGCCGCAGGACACCAGGATTTCGCTGGGCTTATAGCTCAAGCTGTAATCGCCCTGGAACTTATTGATAATGGCCGCTTTCAGTTCCGGGGTGCCCCCCACCGGCGTATAACGGGTAAAACCCTCCTGGATGGCCCGGATGCCGGCCTCCCGGATGTTGTCCGGGGTGTCGAAGTCCGGCTCTCCAACCCCGAAATTGACTATATCGACCCCCTGCGCCTTGAGCTGATTGGCCTTGGCATTGAGGGCCAGGGTGGCGGAAGGGGGAATCTGGCGGATACGGCTGGCAAGTTGCATGGTGACTCCTTTGTCGATAAAAATTTTAAGGGGAAAGGGAAATTTCGCACCCTCCTCCAGAATCTCACAGTGACAATCTTATAAAAATTATCTAACATTATGAAAATTGTCAACCGGGGGAGGCCTGCCCGTGAAGTCGGTCGCCATTATCACCAAAAAGTTTAAACCCGATGCCCTGGAAGCGGGCCGGGCTTTGCAGACCTGGCTCGAGGGCCGCGGGATCAAGGCGTGTCATTTCGAAAATGAGCCCGAGCCTCATATCCAGCCTCTGCCTGAGGATGTCGAATTCATCGTGGTGATGGGAGGCGACGGCACCATCTTGAGTGTAGCCCGGCATTACGGCGGCAAGGGCGTGCCCATTTTCGGGGTCAATATGGGAGGCCTGGGGTTTTTGACGGAAATCTCCTCGGATGAACTCTACCCCTCCATGGCCGAGCATGTGCTCACCGGCAAATTTGAAGTGGAAGAGCGCCTGATGCTCACTGCTACCCTGTTCCGACAGGGCCGGATGGCCTGGCAGGAAAACGTCTTAAACGACGCAGTGATCAACAAAGGCGCTTTGGCCCGCATCGCCGAAATGAGAACCTGGATAGACGGGGAATATCTCACCGTCTACCGGGCCGACGGGCTCATCGTCGCCACCCCCACGGGATCCACGGCCTATAATCTGTCCGCCGGAGGCCCCATTGTTTACCCGACCCTGCGCCACCTGATCTTGCTGCCCATCTGCTCCCATACCCTGAGCAACCGTCCTCTCATTCTGCCGGACACGGTCACGGTGGCTGTCTCTCTGGACGAAAAAGTCCAGGATGTTTACCTCACCCTGGACGGCCAGGTGGGTCAGGCCATGGAGCCGGGCGACCGGCTAGAAATCCACCGGGCTCCCTGCTATCTGAAGATAGTGAAGTCGCCCTACCGCAGTCATTTTGAAATCCTGCGCACCAAATTGGGCTGGGGCGAATTGGGGGTGTGTAAGTAGGCAGGGGTTCTGGTTGATATTATTACCTGAGGTCACCTCTATAAAACTATGGATGAACCTATTAAAGAGTTTCCTGTTTGGCGTTTTGGCCACGGCAAGATCGAATCCGCCCGAGACCGGGTGGCGGTGGAAGAGCCCCTGGAAATCCGCTTGGGGGGCGAGCCCTTTCAGGTGCTCATGCGCCTGCCGGGTTTGGAAAAGGAACTGGCCCTGGGCTTTCTTTACACTGAAGGCATCGTCCGGGACCTGGCCGAGGTCATCACCATTCACTTCTGCGGCACCGCCACCGACCCCCTGCTACCCCCCAACGTAGTGGATATCAGCTTGACGCCAGAGGCCCTGGCCCGGCGGGGCCGCCGCCACTTGGAAGTGTCTTATTCCAGTTGCGGTCTCTGCGCCAAGGAGGCGGTCAGCGAGATCTGCCAGAAGGTCCCCAAGGTGGACAGCCCCCTCACCGTTGCTCCGGCCAAGCTCTTCGCACTGATGGAACGGCTCCATGATTTTCAGACCGTCTTTAAGGCCACCGGCGGCACCCACGCCGTGGCCCTGGCCAGCCCCGACGGCCAGGTCTTCATCCCCGCCGAAGACGTGGGCCGCCATAACGCCATGGATAAGGTCATCGGCCGGGCCGTCCTCACCCGTCAGAACCTCACGGGCCTGGTGGCCCTGCTCAGCGGCCGCATCAGCTTCGAGATGGCCTTAAAATGCATTCGGGCCGGCATCCCGATCCTGGCCGCAGTCTCGGCCCCCACTTCCATGGCCCTGGAACTGGCCCAGGAATTGAACCTCACCACCGTGGGCTTCGTCAGGGGCCAACGCCTCAATATCTACACCGCTCCACAACGCCTGGCGGATATTTAAAAAGCATTGGGAAAGGTGGCCAGGTGCCGACGGCCCCTACCCCCTCTCCCGACCTCATAAAAAAGGGCGACCCAATGGGTCGCCCCTACTGAAAACTATCCTTTAAGACTGGTTGATGGCGGACAGTTGCCAGGCGTTATTGCCTACGGGACGGGTGAAGGTCCAGTACTCCTCGAACTTCACCGGCTCCGTTTTGCTCCCGGAGGTCACCTGGCCGCTGGCTTCATCCACGTTGTAATCCAGCAGGTTGGCATAGACCCGCGCGGTAATGAAATCGGAGCCCGATTCCTGCCAGGCTTCGGTGATATCCACGGACCGCACCGCGATATTTTCCAGGCGGTTGATCACCTTCTGGGCTTTAAGCTTGTCCGCGTCTTCCTGGAAACCCCGGTACATTTCGTCCGTCATCAAGGTCCTGACAGGAGCCATATCCCGGTTGGCCCAGGCGCCCTGGATCTTGAAGAAAGTATCCATGCCCAGGTCCTGGAATTTGGCTTCGTCAAAAGAAGGATCGTATTGCCGGATATTGGCCAGTCCTCCCTCCAGGTCCCGGTCGCCGGCCGGCGCTGCACCCTGAGGCTGGTCATAGAGCGGTGCGTACTGCGGCTGCGGCGGCAACTCCACGGTGCCGCTGCTCTGATAATATCCCGCAGTGGCAGTGGCCTCCCGGCGCTTTTTCTTGATGTACCAGTAGATCAGGTAGGCAATTCCCGCCAGCAGCAGGATATCGAACATGCCAATGCCGCCCCCACCGCCGCCGGCGACTCCGCCCCCACTATGGGCCGAAGATCCGCCGAACAGGCTATGGAAAAGCATCCCGCCGGCCAGGCCGCCCAGGATACCGCCGCCCATGCTCCGCAGGAAGCTCCCCGATTGAGACGGTCCAGGCGCGGGTGTTGACGGTCTGGTGGGGTTGTAGGTGGAGGATGGCTGGCTGGGCCGGGGAGCGGTGTAGGGTGCAGGAGCCGTCATGGAGCGAGAGCCGCGGCTGCCCATGGAACGGCCGCCTCCCGCCCGGGCCCAGGCCTCCAGTTGTAATGCCCAGGTACACAGGAACACCAGGGCAAAAAGGAATATGGTACCTTTTGTCCAGGTTTTTAATGACATCGATTTCCTCCGAATTTTCGGTGATAGGCAATGATTAAGTATTTTTAATATTATATCTGTTCAGCCGATACGAATCACGTTAATTCGACGGCATCTCCAAAGACCTGGGAAGGATCAGACTGCAAGCCATTTCATACCGAGTTGCGTTCAAAGGGCAAATTTTAACAGGCGGAGGCTCTGGCCTATGCCTGCACAGGCGAGACGCCTGTGCCACCATTTGAAGGCGAATCGGTATCAAAACTTTCCTTCGATAAGCATGGTCATTTTTAGTGTAGCGAAAAATTTTATATTTTATCAAGTTGAGAGCTTTGGTTTTATCAGGATGATAGAAAAAACGGCTTTTAAACGGCCTTTACCCCCTCAAAATGACCCCAAAAATCGTGGAAAATTGCCAGGCGCAGGCCGATTGGACGGGCAAATCCGGCACATGTGCCGGGACATTGTCGAGGTACCCTCGCCATATACCCGGTCTAAACCCGCGTGCAAGCGCGTTCCGGTCGAGGCGGTGCTAGGGTTGTCACGCCCTTGTCCCGCGCTTGTCCCGGGGTAAATATTTGGTTTTCGTAAAACTTAGCTAGTAATATCAATGAATTAATGATGGACCGGCATTTTTGTCCCGGGACGCGGCACGGGTGGGACGGCTGGAGCCTGCCCATTTTTCTCAGGTTGGCCAGTGGTGATTCGCTTTTATCCCGGCAAGGCATGGAGACAGCATAAACTCAGGACTGCGATGCATCCAACAACGATATGAAAGATGACAGGCTTTTCAAGTGTGCATTATTAGGAATTGCAGAGCTGAAATGTAACGGTGGTTATAATCAGTGCCAAAAGTTTTTTCTTATTCACCCCTCCCCTCTCCCACAAGGGGAGAGGGGAATAGAAGGAAAGAACTTTAGACTAGCACTTTAACTATTTTCCTTCCGGCTTGACCCCCATTTTTTCCAACTCTCCGCAGCAAAGGGTGCTCCCCAGCCGGCACCCCGCCTGAAAGTCGGCAACGGCCTTGTCCGGTTCTTTCAAATGGTGGCGATAGATATTCCCCCGGAAAAAATAAGATAGGGCCAGGTCGGGTTGCAACCCAATTGCCGTAGTGAAGTCGTTCACCGCCTTCTGATATTCAGCCTGGCAAAACCAGGCCATGCCTCGCTTGTTGAAGACCCAGGGGTCTCGGGGAGCCAGTCTGGCGGCTCGATTGAGGTCGGCGATGGCCTCGTCGAACTTACCTACCTGGGCCAGGCAATCTCCCCTTTGCTTGCAGGCCTCGGCGTTTTTGGGGTCACACTTCATAACCTGTGAATAAACCAAAATGGCCTCGGGGCGCCGGTCCATTTCCACCAAGAGGTCCCCCTTGAGCAGGAGGGCCTTGATGTTATCGGGGTTATCCGTCAGGGCCTTGTCCACATCCTCCAGGGCTTCTTTCTTGCGCCCCAAGCCATTCAGGGCCAGGGCGCGATAGTACCTGGCCTCGACCACCTGGGGATAGCGGTCTATGTATCCATTAAGCAGTTTCAGGGCTTCCTCATTGTGACCCACTTTCTGGGCCTCCATCCCTTTTACCAGAAGCGCCTGTCCGGCCCAGGCCGGCACCGCCAGAACCACCAAGCCCAATAGGTATGTAACCACAATTTGTCGTATTATCATTGTCGGCCTCCTTGCCGCCTTCGGGAGATCAGTCGAAAAGCCCTGCGCAAGGACGATAAAAGGTCATCTGCCCAGGCGGATGACCTTTTATACCATGAATTGATTTTGCCCTTCCAGCCTTAATAGCTGCGCATGGCCCTCAGGCGCGCCACCCGCTCTTCGATGGGCGGGTGGGTGCTGAAGAGGTTCATGAGGCTGCTGCCCGTCAACGGATTGACGATAAACATGTGGGCCGTGGCTGGGCTGGCGTCCATGGGGGCCCGCTGCACTCCCATGGAGAGCTTCTCCAGGGCCCGGGCCAGAGATTCGGGGTTGTGGGCCAGGTGGGCCCCGGTCTCATCCGCCAGGTACTCCCGGGACCGGGAGACGGCCATCTGGATGAGCATCGCGGCGATGGGCGCGATGATGGACATCACTAAAATTCCGATAATCCCTCCCCTTTCGTCGTCATCCCGCGAGCCGCCAAAGATGGCCCCGAACCGGGCCATGTCCGCCAGGATCATGATGGCCCCGGCCATGGTCGCGGCAATGGTGGAAATGAGGATGTCCCGGTTCCGCACGTGGCCGATCTCATGGGCCAGGACCCCTTTCAATTCCGCGGGGGTGAGCAGGCGCAGGATGCCTTCGGTGGCCGCCACCGCAGCGTGCTCCGGGTTGCGGCCCGTGGCGAAGGCATTGGGCGAATCATCGGGAATGATATAAACCCGGGGCTTGGGGATACCTGCCTCATGGGCCAGTTCATCTACGATTTGGTGAAGCTGCGGGGCGTCGGCGGGCGTCGTTTCCTGAGCTCCGTACATCTTCAAGACGATTTTATCGGAAAACCAGTAGCTGAAGAAGTTCATGGCCAGGGCCAGGATAAAGGCCACATACATGCCGGAGCGGCCGCCCAGGATTCTTCCCATAAAGATGAGAAACGCGGTCAAGCCGGCCAGTAAAAGCACGGTTTTGATTCTGTTTTCCATATGTTTGCTCCCTATCCGGCGTTTTTCCCTCCCGGAAAAATCGCCAGTCTTCATTTCTTCTTTTAGACTGCAAATTTACTTAAATATTAAAATCAGTCCGAGGGCTTGTCAAGGGAATCCGGGGGTTCGCTTTGATGGGTAAGATATAGAAAATATTCCTGATTCCCTTTGGGACCCTTCAGGGGCGCGGGAAACCCCGGGCTAACATTAAAGCCTAGAGCGGCCGCAGCCGCGGCCACCCTCTGCACCGCGTCTTGCTGCAACTTCAGATCTCGCACGACCCCGCCTTTGCCCACCTGGCCTCTGCCTACTTCGAATTGGGGCTTGACCATGGCGACGATTTCACCCTCCGGACGGAGGAACTCCTGGATCTTCGGCAGCACCAAAGTTAGGGAGATGAAGGAAAGATCGAGGGTAGCGAGGTCGATAAGCTCGGGAATGGCCTCTCGGGGCAGGTGGCGGATATTCACACGTTCCAATACCACCACCCGGGGATCGTTTCTCAAGACGGCGTCCAGTTGGCCATAGCCCACGTCCACGGCATAGACCTTGCGGGCGCCGCGGGTGAGCAGGCAGTGGGTAAAACCACCGGTGGAGGCCCCCACATCGAGGGCCACCTTGCCCTCTAGGGCCACTTGAAAATGATCCAGGGCCCCGGCCAGTTTCTCCCCACCCCGGCTGACAAAGGGAGGCGACTCCTTCAGGGTGACCCGGACCTCATCCGGCACCAAGGCGCCGGCCTTGGGCGCGGACAGGCCCTCCACCTGCACCCGCCCGGCCAGGATCAAGGCTTGGGCCTGGGCCCGGCTCTTAGCCAGACCCCGGGTCACCAAGAGTTGATCCAGGCGAGTTTTGGGCTTTGGGTTTCCGGTTTTCAGTTTGAGGTTTCCGGTTTTCTCTTTTTTCCCGCCGGCCAAGCGAACTGGAGAACGATAATGCTCAAGGCATTATATTCCCATTTGTTTAGAGAGTGACGGAGTTCTGATTGTTAGAATTCCAGCCACCTTATAATTCCGGAGCGGTCCCGGGGACGAGGCAGACAACCACCAATAACTCCTTGCCGGGATTCCGCAATTGATGCATCTCATTGGCGGGGATAAGGACTACTTTGCCAGGCTTGATCGGGTTCCAGCAGTTATTACCGAAGACCTCGCCCTCCCCGGCATGGATAAACATCTCATGCTCCCAATCATGGGTATGCATCGGCGTATGGCCTCCGGGAGCTATCTCAAATACCCGCATATAAAAATTATCGCCGCCGTCATTCTTACCGATGACCACCCGGGCGTCTATGCCCTTGGCCTGGTCATTATCAAAATGCGTGGCGCTGACTTCACGATACTGCTTAAGTTGCATATATCCTCCGGTGATGCAAGGATTACTCCCTTAATAAAAAAATGAAAAAGGCAGGGATCATTGCCCCCTGCCTTGTCTGCCTTAACCGAAACCCTCTTTAATTGAACGTGCCCCAGACCACTTTCTTGGGCTGGGCCGGTTGCTCCAGGATGGCGAGGGCGCTTTTCAGGATGCCGGCGGCATCCAGGCCGTATTTCTTACGGAGAATATCCTGGGTGCCGTGTTCTACGAAGATGTCGGGAATCCCGCAGCGTTTGACCGTGATCCCGAAGAGATTCCGGTCCGCCAGGAGTTCCAGCACCGCGCTGCCGAAGCCGCCCGCCAGCACGTTTTCCTCCACCGTCAGGACCCGGCCGTGTTTGGCCGCCAGGCTCAAGATCAGGTGCTCATCTAAAGGCTTGACGAAGCGGGCGTTAACCACGGTAGCGCTGAACCCCTGCTTGTCCAGTTCCTTGGCCGCGTCCAGGGCCGGATACACCGAGGCGCCCAGGGCCAGGATGAGCAGGTCCTCCCCTTCCCGCAAGACCTCGGCCTTGCCGATGGGCAACTGGCTCAGGGTGGAAGAAAACGCCACTCCCACGCCCCGGCCCCGGGGGTACCGAAGGGCGATGGGACCAGGATGCTCCACCGCGGTGAAGAGCATGTCCCGCAATTCATTTTCGTCCTTGGGAGCCATTACGACCAGGTTGGGCAGATGGCGCAGAAACGACAGGTCGAAGAGCCCCTGGTGGGTCTCGCCGTCTTCGCCCACGACCCCGCTCCGATCCAGGGCAAAGACCACCGGCAGCTTTTGGATGCAGACATCGTGGAGCACCTGATCATAGGCCCGCTGCATGAAGGTGGAGTAGATGGTGGTCACGGGCCGCATGCCTTCCGAGGCCAGGCCGCCGGCAAAAGTCACGGCGTGCTGCTCACAGATGCCTACATCAAAGAAGCGGCTGGGGAACTCTGTGCGGAAGTCCGTCAAACCGGTGCCATCAGGCATCGCCGCAGTAATGGCGACAATCCGGGGGTTCTCCCGACCGAGTCGAACCAGGGTGTCGCCAAAAACCTGGGTGTAACTCGGGACCTTACTCACGCTCTTCGTGGGCTCGCCGGTATCGGGATCGAATTTGCCCAGGCCATGGAAGCCGGTGGGGTCGGTTTCGGCGGGCTCGTAGCCCTTGCCCTTGGTGGTGAGCACATGGACCAGGATGGGGCCTCTTAAGTTCTTAACATTCTGCAAAGTCTCAAGTAAATGGTCCAGGCGGTGGCCGTTCACCGGCCCCAGATAGGTAAATTTCAGCGCCTCGAAGAGCATGCCCGGGGTGAAAAAGGCCTTGAAAGATTCTTCGCTCCGCTTGGCCCAGAGCAACAGATCATCGCCGATGGCCGGAAAGGAGCGCAGCAGATTTTCCACCTGCTTTTTCAGAAAGACCATGGTGGGACGGGTGAGTTGGCGGCTTAAAAAGGAGGACAGGGCGCCCACATTGGGAGCGATGGACATGCCGTTGTCATTTAAGATCACTATAAGATCTTTGTTCAGGTCCCCGGCGTTGTTGAGGCCCTCAAAGGCGATCCCCGCGGTCATGGAGCCGTCGCCGATCACCGCGATCACCCGGTTGCGTTCCCGCTTCAGGCAGCGGGCGCTGGCAATGCCTAAAGCCGCGGAGATGGAGGTAGAGCTGTGCCCGGTGTCGAAGGCGTCGTAGGGACTTTCGCCGCGCTTGGGAAAGCCGCTGATACCGCCGTGCTGGCGCAGGGTATGGAACCGGTCTTGACGGCCGGTGAGCAATTTATGGGCATAGGCCTGGTGTCCCACATCCCAGACGATCTTGTCCCGGGGGCAGTCAAAGACGTAGTGCAGGGCGATGGAGAGCTCAACGACCCCCAGGCTGGGGGCCAGGTGCCCCCCGGTGAGCGCCACGGTGGAGATGATCTTCTCCCGGATCTCCTTGGCCAGTTGCGGCAGGAATTCCGGCGGCAGCTTCTTTAAGTCCTGAGGATTATTGATGGTATCCAACAAACGGCGGACCGAAACATCCGGTCTGTTGCCTTGACGATTGTCCATGTATGCTTAACCTCTCCCCCATGGGTTGTTTCTAAAGTCAATACTATCACACACTCATTTCAAGTTATGACTATTTTCCTAAGAGCGCCGTACCAGCAGATATTGGGCCAGTTCCCGCAAGGGTTCGGCCTTGGCTTGAAAGGATTCCAGCGACGCGACGGCCTCCGCCACCAGGCGCCGGGACCAGGCCCGGGTGGCTTCCAGGCCCAGCACCGCAGGATACGTCGCTTTCTGGCGCTTCTCATCCATACCCGCAGCCTTGCCCATTTCAGCGGTTTCACCTTCTACATCTAATAGATCATCGGTAATCTGAAACGCTAACCCAAATTTTTCGCCATACGTGGTCAGGGCAGTCACTTCGACCCGGTTGCCGCCCCCCATGAGAGCCCCGGCCCGCACGGCCGCGGTAAGCAAAGCCCCGGTCTTGGCGCGATGGATGGTCTCCAACTCCTTTAAGGTGACCCGGCGGCCTTCTGCCAGCAGATCCAACATCTGGCCCCCCACCATGCCCTGGTAACCCGCGGCAGACGCCACCAGGTTGATCACGTCCAGCAGGACTCTTTCCCGGCCCTCATATTTGTAAGCCGCCGCGGCCATGGTGCGAAAAGCCTCGGTGAGCAGGCCGTCTCCTGCCAGGATAGCGGTGGCCTCGTCATATTGCTTATGGCAGGTGGGTTGCCCCCGGCGCAGGTCATCGTCATCCATGGCCGGCAGATCGTCATGGATCAGGGAATAGGTGTGGACCATTTCCAAGGCGCAGGCTACGGGCAAGGCTTCACCCGGGTCGCCCCCCACGGCTTCTGCCGCGGCCAGGCACAAAATGGGACGCAGCCTTTTACCGCCCACGAACAGGCTGTAGTGCATGGCCTGGGTCACCCGGAAGGCCGGTCCCCGCACCTGCGGCAAGTATGCCTGCAGGGTCCGATTGATTAATCCCCGGCGTTCTTCCAGGTAAGCTTTGAGATCCAAGTTTTCCTCGCAAGAAACTTAAGAGTAATCAGTAAACAGTGATCAGTGATCAGTACAAAACCAGGCGAATGATTACTGATTACTGATCACTGGCTGTTACCTTCATCTTCCGGGAACGGCCGGGTAAAAAACCGCCCGGCATCGTCCTTGAGGAGGAGGTCCACCCGCTTTTCCACTTCGTCCAACTTTTTATGGCAGACCCGCACCAATTGCACCCCTTCCTCGAAGGCGCGCATGGCCTCTTCCAGGGCCAGATCGCCGTGCTCCAGAGAATCCAGCACTTCCTCCAGGCGCTTTAGCCCCGCCTCAAACGTCGGTTCTTCCTGCTTTGCTTTGGCCATTTTAGAACACTTTTCGGTTTTCGGTTTTCGGTGGCACAGGCTTTTCAGCCTGGGTCGGCGCAGACTAAAGCCTGCGGCTACAACCTTATAGTAGATATAGGGCGGCCCGTGGCCGCCGTTCTTTCAGCTGTTTTCCGTTTTCGGTTTTGAAAGTATTTATAGGGCGGCCTGTGGCCGCCGAAATTCGGCGGGCACGGCCCACCCTATGGAGCCTGCGGTTACCGCAACCTCATAGAATCACTGGTTATTTTCGCAGCCACAATAAAAAACTGCTCACTGCTTACCGCTCACTTTTTGCACTTCACAATCCATCCGGCCCCTGGCCACCTGGACCCGAATTTCCGCGCCCGGAGGCACCAGAGCGGCGTCCCGAATTACCGTCTCTGCCGGCAGCAGAGTGGCCACCGCGTAGCCCCGTTGTAAAATGGAGAGGGGATTCAGTTGCGCCAGGTGCGTCTGGCAGTAGTCCAGGTGCCGGCGGCGTTCCACCAGGCGTTGGCAGAGGCACTGGCCCAGCCTGGCGGCCGCCTGTTCCAGCCGCTGCCGGGGCGTCCCCAAGGCCCGCCGTGGGCTTAAGAGAAAAAGCCGGGAAGTGGCCAGGCGCAGGTGCTGCTCCTGGTGGATCACAGCTCGCCGGGTCCGCCGCACCAGGACCTCGGAGCGCTCATCCAACCTGAGACGCAGGTCAGTGAGATTGCGGCGCACATCCGGCAGCCGCCGGGCCATCAAATCCAGGTGCTGCCGGGCCTGGTCCCGGCGCCGGGCTAAGGTTCGGGCCAGGGTGACGCCCAGGCGGGTCAGGCGGCGTAAAAGTTCAGCCTTATCCGGCACCACCAGTTCCACCGCGGCACTGGGCGTGGGGGCTCTATGGTCCGCCACAAAATCGGCAATGGTAAAATCCACTTCGTGACCCACCGCCGAGACCACCGGGATGGGGCAGCGATGGATGGCCCGGGCCACGCTCTCTTCATTGAAGGGCCACAAGTCTTCCAGGGAACCGCCGCCCCGGGCCAGGACAATGACGTCAATACCGGGATAAGCGCTCAGGTCGTCCAAGGCCCGGGTAATTTCTCCCGCGGCTTCGGCCCCCTGCACCTTCACCGGATGAATAAGCACCTCAACGTTTAAGTAGCGCTGCTTCAACAGACGCAGAAAATCCCGCACCGCCGCGCCCGTGGGGGAAGTGACCAGCGCGATTTTCCGGGGCAGGAATGGCAAGGGTTTCTTCGACTCCGGGGCAAAGAGTCCCTCGGCGGCAAGGCGGGTTTTCAGGATATCGAAGGCCTGCGCCAGGGCTCCGAGCCCCAGGGGCTCCAGGTAATCCACCACCAACTGGTATTCCCCCCGGGGTTCATACACCGTGAGTCGGCCCCGGCAGAGGAACTGTTTGCCCTCCTGAGGCTTGGCGCGCATATGCTGGTGATTGCCCTTGAAGAGCACCGCCTTAAGCTGGGCCCCGGCATCCTTGAGGGTAAAGTAATAGTGGCCGCTCAACGGCTGCCGGAGATTGGAGATCTCGCCGCTCACCCAGACCAGGGAGAAATAGGTCTCCAACCGGTCCCGAATCTCCCGGGTGAGGGCGGTCACCGTATAGATATGGGGCAATTCCTGGTTCATAGAAAGAGTTTAATTTTGTAATTATATCACATTTTGGCACCCGCCGGAGGAAAACTTTCCGGCCGTCGGCATGATCTGTTCCGCCAAGCTAACCTTGACATGGCGTGGCAAGTTTTGCAGCACAGGCTGGAAAGCCTGTGCCACCAATACCGATCTTAGGAGATGAGGTCTTTCAGATCGGTCATTTGTCGAGCTCAGCCCACCCTGCATAGAGGGCCAAGCCCAGCCAGGCCCAGTTGTTGGCGTAGTAGTTGTCCGGGGCCTCGAAGTAAACGCGGTTGTCGTCTTCCCGGTAGAAGGACAGGATCTTCAGGGCCATCTCCCGGGCAAAGTCCTTATCGCCCGCGGCCAGGGCTGCGGCCAGCACCCCGGCATAGAGCACCGGGCTCTCATAGTCCACCGCGGGGGCGCCGTTATAGTGATAGACCGCCATGAGCCGGTGGTGGACCTGCCACTGGTCCTTAAAAAACGGCAGAAATCTGTTCTTCAGCAACTGGGCGGCCTGGGATTCCTTAAACCACAGTCCGTCCAGGGCCACCCGGAAAGGCACCCGCACTGCTTCCCAGCCGAAATTGGTGCCTTTGTCAGGCGCCGGGCTGATGGTGCCTGCGGCGTCCACCCGGCACCAGTCGGGGAAGAGGCCCACGCCTTGCAGATCGCCCAACCTTCGGCAGATTTTTTCCAAAAACGGATAGGTGGCTTTATGTAGGTCCCGCCAATGGCCAGCCGCGGCTGTGCCCTCACCCCCACCCCAGCTCTCCCCCATCAAGGGGGCGGGAGTACCCTCATTGGAAGTATTTTTCCCTGGTTGCCTCCCTGGACCTGCGCCGGTCTGGGCAAATAGGCGGTAAGCCGCGGGCGAGAAATAAGACGGGTTCACCAGGTATGGCGGCTTCGGTTCATGCCAGTTGCCCGGAGTGAGGAGCAGTTCGCCGTTGGGAAGACGCACCACTTCCTTGGCCAGGATCGCATTTGTAACCCGGCGGGACTCCTCCAGGTACTCGGGCAGGCCCGGCGGAGCCCGCCAGCCCTTGCGGTGGGCCAAAATCAGGGCCAGGGCGTAATCCAGGTCGGCATCCGCGGCGCTGTTGGCATCCAGCACCCCCCAAGAGCCGTCGGGCATACGGCCCCAGCGCCAGGCCAGCAGACTGTCGCCGTATTTCGTAGCCCGGGACAGATGCCGGTAAGTCCAACTGTAAACCCGGACAAAAGTGGTCCCATCCCCAGCCCACACGGCCCGGAGCAGAGCGTAAACCTGGGCTTCGGAGATGGTGCCGCCACCCTCTTCGGGAATCTTGACCTGGCCCTCAGAATTGATGAAATGACGTCGATAACTCTGCCAGGATGCGGTCAGCACTTGTTTTAATCGGGCCGGAGACGGCTCCGTTTGACAGGCGAGGCAGAGCCCGGCGAGCAGGGCCATGAGAATAATTTTAAATTTTTTCATTTTTTCACAAGTGAAAGCCTTCTAAAACAGACCCTGTCACGGGCTTCACACGATGGGGGCGGCTCCAGGCCTGAATCCTCCAAAACCCTCGCAGCTTGGAGAACATCGTCATTCTGAGCGGAGCGAAGACCCTCGTATTACCGACAAGCTGAGATCCTTCACTTCGTTCAGGATGACAAAAAACCTCGGTTTCGAAATAACTCGAAGCACTTTTAATGCACCTTCTCACTATCCGCCACGGCTTGCAAGGATAATCTCCGGAGCCGGGCGTCGAGGCCCAGTGAGGTCCACAGCGCCCCAGTCGTAGCTCTCATGGGGAACGACGAACGACTGGCCGGCCGGTCCGGACCGGACCGGGGTTTTCGAGCGGACCCCTGTTACGAAAAGTTCAAGGTTCGAGGTTCGAGGTTCAAAGTAGAGTGGTGGGCGGGGACGCCCGCCCTACCGGGATTTCATGGTTTTGAGAGGGCCTAAGGCTCATGAGCGACTGTCCCGTTAAGTTGACAGCTTTGCGAAAATTTCTTGACAAACACAGGTATTTATGAGAAATAATCCCCGAACCGAAATGATTAGAGCCCCCTGGCGCTTGGGGATAAGGGAACTAAACGGCAATTCCTTTGATTTCAACCCGTATGTAACATAATTGGGCATTGGACGGCATCTGGGAAGGCTCCTTGAGAGGCCCGAGATGCCTTTTTTATTGAGGCGATCATGATCAAAGTTACCCTGGATCAAGGCCCCACCATCACCCTGGAGCAGGGGGCTACGGTAGCCCAGGCCTTGCAGGCACTAAACCTGGCCACCGACCATAACGTTGTGGCCGCCAGGATCAATGGGGACGCGGTGGATATAAACTCTCCGCTCACGCAGGACTGCACCCTTGTCCCCATCCCCCTGGAAAGTCCCGAGGGTCTTGAGATCATGCGCCATTCCGCCGCTCACCTAATGGCCGAAGCGGTGCGGGACCTGTTTCCCGGGGTCAGGGTGGCCATCGGCCCGGCCATTGAAGCCGGTTTTTATTACGACTTCGACGTGCCCGAGCCCTTTACGCCGGAAGACCTCACGAAAATCGAAGCCCATATGGCGGAGTTGACAGCCCAGGATCAGCCTTTCCGCCGGGACGAAATGCTGCGGGAGCAGGCCATCGGGTATTTTAGGGGCCAGGGGGAAGCCTACAAGGTCGAAATCCTGGAAGAGATCCCCCAGGATAAGGTGAGCCTGTATCAGCAGGGCAATTTCATCGATCTGTGCCGGGGTCCCCATATTCCGTCCACCGGCTATATTAAAGCGTTTAAGCTCACCGCGACCTCCGGGGCTTACTGGCGGGGAGACGAGCACAGGCCCATGCTCCAGCGCATTTACGGGACCGCCTTTGCTACCCAGGAAGAGCTGACGCACCACCTGGAACTCCTGGAGGAGGCCAAACGGCGGGACCACCGCCGCCTGGGGCGGGAGTTGGGGCTATTCAGTATTGAGGAGGAAGCGGGGCCGGGCATGGTGATCTACCACCCCAAGGGCGCCCTGCTTAGGAGCCTCATCGAGAATTTTGAACGCCGGGAGCATCTCAAACGGGGCTACCAGATGGTGATGGGCCCGCAGATGCTCAAGGCCGACCTGTGGAAACGCTCGGGCCATTGGGACAACTACCGGGACAACATGTATTTCACCGAAGTCGAAGGCCAGATGTACGGCATCAAGCCCATGAACTGCCTGGCCCACATGTTGATCTACAAGTCGAAGGTCAGGAGCTACCGGGAGTTGCCCCTGCGCTTTTTCGAGCTGGGCACCGTGATGCGCCACGAGCGCTCCGGGGTATTGCACGGCCTCACCCGGGTGCGCCAGTTTACCCAGGATGATGCCCATATCCTGTGCATGCCCGAGCAAGTTGAGAGCGAAATCCTGGGGGTGCTGCAGTTCGTGTCCGAAGTCATGGGCATCTTCGGCTTCGAGTATGAAGTAGAGCTGTCTACCCGGCCGGAGAAATCCATCGGCACTGACGCCGAGTGGGACCTCGCCACCAACGCCTTGATCGGGGCGCTGGCGACCTGGGGGGTAGCCTACGGCATCTGCGAAGGGGACGGGGCGTTTTACGGCCCCAAAATCGATATTAAACTCAAGGACGCCTTGCAGCGGCGCTGGCAATGCGCTACGATTCAGTGCGATTTTACCCTGCCGGAGCGCTTTGACCTCAACTATGTGGGCGACGATGGGGAACGCCATCGCCCGGTCATGCTCCATCGGGTGATCCTGGGCTCCCTGGAGCGCTTCATGGGTGTCCTGATAGAGCACTTCGCCGGAGCGTTCCCGGTCTGGCTGGCCCCGGTGCAGGCCGTCCTGCTGCCCATTACCGACCGGGTCCATCCTTATGCCCAGGAAGTTGCCCGGGCGCTACTGGATGCGGACCTGCGAGTGGAAGTTGATACCCGGCAGGAAAGCCTGCGCTACAAGATCAGAGAGGCCCAGGTCCAGAAAATTCCTTATATGGTGATCATGGGGGACCGGGAAGCAGCGGACCGCACCCTGGCGCCCCGCCTGCGGGACGGCACGGAATTGAAGGGCATCCAACTGGAAGCGTTTATCCAGCGCCTCAAGGAAGAATCCCAAATTCCGAAGCCCCCCGGTTCTTAAAAACTTGGGGGAAAAGGCGAAACGGCGAAGAGGTGAAAAGGGAGAACAAAAGCGGAGCATTTTATCCTTTTCGCCTTTTTCCCTTTTCCCCTTTTCCCCCTGAACCAACCACAAGGATTGGGGCTTCAACCGGGAAATTAGGCCCAAAGCAATTGAGTTACAGACAATCTTAACAGGAGGTGACGGTCATCCAGCCGAAGCAACAACGAGTCAGGATTAACGAGCAGATCAGGGTGCCGGAGGTACGGCTTATCAGCGTTGACGGCCAACAGCTCGGGGTCATGCCCATCAAAGAGGCGCTAGCCCTGGCAGTGGAGGCGCACCTGGACCTGGTGGAGGTAGCGCCCCAGGCCGCCCCGCCGGTCTGCCGCATCATGGATTATGGCAAGTACAAGTACGAACAGAGCAAAAAACTTCAGGAAGCCCGGCGTAAGGCGACCACGATCCAGGTCAAGGAAATCAAGGTCCGGCCCAAGATCGAGGAGCACGATATGGGCTTCAAGTTAAAAAATACCCGGCGCTTTCTCTCCGAGGGCGACAAGGTTAAGATCTCAGTAATTTTCCGGGGCCGGGAGATCGCCCACACGGACCGCGGCTTTCGTATTCTGACCCAGATGGCGGAAGCCCTGGCGGATGTGGGAACCGTGGAGTCGAATCCCAAACTGGAAGGCCGGAACCTCTCCATGATCGTTACGCCTAAGTAGTTCTGCGCCATTTCCCGCGCCGCGCCTGATGCCACGCCCGATCGGCCGAGGGAAAGGATTTTTTTGCAGAAATCTTGTTAAAATATGATGAATAGAGTATAAAGTGTAATTTTGGGTTCAGCCGATAGTTAGAACGATGAACTGGTCATCCACCCGGTCGCCGGTATGGCGGCCGCAGTGTTAGCATCATGCGAGGAACAACCATGCCCAAAATGAAGACCCATCGGGGAGCGGCCAAGCGCTTCAAGGCTACGGGCAACGGCCGCCTGAAACACAAGCAACCCTTCACCAGCCACATTTTGACCAGCAAGAGCTCCAAGCGCAAGCGGCAGTTGCGGTCCGCGGCCTACATGTCCATCGCGGAGGCCAAGAGCTTGAAGCGTTTGTTGCCTTATCTCTGAGATTAGGAGTACGTCATGCCACGCGTGAGAAAAAGCGTTGCCTCCAGAGCGCGCCGCAAAAAATTTCTGGGAATGGCCAAGGGGTTCCGCAGCGGCCGGCACAAGCTTTACCGGTCCGCCCGGGAGGCCGTCGAACGGTCCTTGACCTTTGCCTACCGGGACCGCAAGGTGCGGAAACGGGAATTCCGCGCCCTGTGGATCGTTCGCATCAACGCCGCGCTGCGCCCTCTGGGGATGTCTTATAGCAAATTCATCGGGGGCCTGAAAAAGGCTCAGATCAACCTGGACCGCAAAGTCCTGGCCGATATGGCGATCTTTGATCCCCAAGGGTTCGCCCGGGTGGCCGAGCTTTCCAAGGGCGGGCAGTAAAGCAGCGCCCATTCTCGGCGGTCAGACATAGGGCGGCCCATGGCCGCCATCAATCGGCGTGCACGGCACGCCCTATATTTGTTGGCTATCGCCATGTCTTCCCAAGCAGTCAAGGATCTCGAAACCGCGGCGTTCAGCGAGATTAAAGGGGCCAACAGCCCTGATGATTTGGAAGTCCTGCGGGTTAAATACTTGGGGCGCAAGGGCGCGTTGACCACCATCCTAAGGGGTTTGGGCAAATTGGACCCTGAGGTCAGGCGGAGCGTCGGCCAAGAAGCCAACCGGGCTAAAGTCGCGTTGGAAGAAGTCCTGGACGAGGCCTTACGCGCCATGAAAGAAACGGCCCGTCAGGCGGCCAGCAGTGCCGTGGATGTCACCCTGCCGGGGCGCCGCGCCCTTAAGGGCCGCATCCATCCTTTGAACCAGATCATGGCGGAGGTCTGCGATATCTTCCTGCACCTGGGCTTTGAGGCCGTGGAAGGCCCCGAGGTGGAGCTGGACTGGTATAACTTCGAGGCCCTGAATCTGCCCCCGGACCACCCAGCCCGGGACATGCAGGACACCTTTTACTTTAACGACAAAGTGTTGCTGCGGACCCACACCTCCCCCATGCAGATCCGCACCATGGAGAAGCGCCAGCCGCCGGTGCGCATCATCGCCCCGGGAAAGGTTTACCGCCGGGATTCGGATATCACCCACTCTCCCATGTTTCATCAGGTAGAGGGCCTCTTGGTGGATAAAGGGATCACCTTTGCCGACCTCAAGGGGGTCCTCACTGCGTTCGTGCACCAGATGTTCGGCCCGGAGGTGGGGGTGCGCTTCCGTCCCAGCTATTTTCCCTTCACGGAGCCGAGCGCCGAAGTGGACATCGAATGCGTCATCTGCCGGGGCGAGGGCTGCCGGGTCTGCAAGGCCACCGGCTGGCTGGAGGTTCTGGGCTCCGGCATGGTCCATCCCGCGGTCTTCGAAGCCGTGGGCTACGACCCGGAAACCTACACCGGCTTTGCCTTTGGGCTGGGCATCGAGCGCATCGCCATGCTCAAATACGGCATCGACGATATCCGCCTCTTTTTCGAAAACGACCTCCGGTTCCTGCGGCAGTTCTAAATCCGCCGACGCCACCTAAAAATTCTCACTGAAAATTAACGGTCCCGACCTTGACCGATCGCCATAGAATTTGTATGTTCACCCTATCTCTCAAAGTCATGCTGGCGGAGCCGAGCATGGGATCATTGACTGACCTTTAGCCACTACCGGCAAATCTTCCCTTTAAGCAACCAAACCACGAGTTTTTCCTCGCTAGGGGAAACGCAGGGGATATCTCCTTCAGGAGGTTATGATGATGAGTGTTTTACGAACCGAACCCTTGACTACCAATATCCTGTTAAATCCTGCTGAAGCGTCCATCGAAGAGTACGCTGAAGTCATTGGCAGCATCTGGCCCAAGGATAAAGACCGCCCCATCTGGCTGGTCTGGATTCACGTCTTGTCCCACGCCACCGAGGTGTGCGAGGAGGTGCGCAAGAACCGCTGGCACAAGGTGGCCCGGGAACTGGGGGAGGTGGTGGTTTGGTGGCTCACCTTTGCCCGACGCGTCACCCAGGAGCCTGCCAAGAACAGCAGTGATGCGGTGAAGCTGGTGCCGTATATCAACACCACCCCCTCGGACATCGTCTGGTTTAAGTATCCCGGGGTCTGCCCGGTCTGTTTGGGTCGCTGGATTCACGCCCACTGCGAGCCCACCGAGGCGGTGCCGTTCTTAATCTCCCAGAAAATGCGGGAAATCAACGCCTTTTTTAAGGCCAATCCCCATTGCACCTGTCTGGCTGCCAGCAAAGAGGTGGAGTACCGAGACGAAAATTTCAAGAAGTTCACGAAGCAGTGTGTTCACGAATATGCCCGAAGAACCCGCGCCCGCAAAAAACCTGCTTCCATGAGAGGCATGGCGGAGATGCTTAATACCATCTTTGCCAATAATATAGAGGTCTTATCTGTCCAGGAAATTGCCTTCCACCTGCTGGAGGAAGTGGGGGAGGTCTCCAAGTCCCTGGCCAGCCTGTTCATGCAGGAGATCAAAGATGACGAGACCGAGGCTTTCCTGAAGGAACATCATGAGAAGGCCCTGGATTTCGCGGAAGAGATCGCCGACGCCTTTTCCTGGTCCGTGTCGCTCTTGGCCAAGATCTTCCGTTTCCTGGAATGCGCCGCGGAGTTCGCCGCGGAATTCAAAACGGTGGAGGGTATGCCGGAGTTGGTCCGGGGCAACATGGAGCGCATCCGGAATATCGTGGACCTGATCTGGACCATGTACGGCAAGGGCAGCATGCTGGTCTGCGAGGAGTGCGGGGAGTATCCCTGCAACCCCGAGCACCCGGCCCACGCCGGCAAACGGGGCAACCTGGCCGGCAAGAAGCTGCCGCCGGCCATCTGCGACGCCATCCGCTCCGCTCAGTTGTTGGGAGGGGGGAGCTAAGAATTTTTGAGCGGGGGCAGGTGAAATCAATTTCCCTTCCTCTCACCTCCTCCCCGTCCCTCTATGAAGGAATAAAGGCCGGAAGCAAAACTTCCGGCCCTTTTTATGTCCCCGAGCATCAGGGCAGTGAGGTTTAGCCCTCCCCTGCCCTGCTCCGCTTAATAATATCGCGCCAGTTTACGGCTGATCCGGAATATTAAGGATCTTCATAATCTGGCGGTGGTAATAGCCCGACCAGTCGGCGTTGCCCATCATGCCAAAACGGATCTTGACGGTGGTGATATTGTTAGGACGGGCAATGAGGTCCACCTTAACCGCGGTGCCATCCTGAGTCACGGCGTCGATATGTGATTGCGAGGGCGTATACTGTTGCGCGGTGACCTTCAGGTTCAGCTTTGTTGCAGCTTCCAGGGCGGCGTTAAAGGTCTCCTGCATGGGCTTGGGGTAGTCTTTCTCCATAGTGCCTTCCACCCACTTATACGATCCCAGGGCGGCAAGACCCCCAAGTCCCATAAGCATGGTCGCGGCGCAGCCACCCATCATCGCCAGGGCCACCAGGACCGCCACCAGTTTGAGCCGCCATTGCTTCTGCATCGTTTTAACCTCCTTAAAGCCACTGTTTAACGTCTTATGCCATGAATCGCCGCTTCTGTCAAGCCGCCTGGCCCGTGGCTTTTCGCCCGTAATCGCAATGGGGCAGTAGGGGGCAGCGAGGACAGTCGGGCTTTTTGGCGGTGCAGACCTGCCGGCCATGCCAGATCATCTGGTGAGAAAACTTTACCCAACGCTCCTTTGGCACCAGGGGCATCAGGTCAAACTCGATCTTGACCGGGTCCTTCTGCTTGGTAAGCCCCAGACGCTGGGACACCCTGCCCATGTGGGTGTCAACCGTGATACCCGGAATGCCGAAGGCGTTACCCAGGATCACGTTAGCCGTCTTGCGGCCGATGCCCGGCAGTTTTACCAGGTCATCCAGAGACGCGGGCACCTGCCCGCCGAACTGCGTAACCAAAGCCTGGCAGATGGCCTTGATGCTCTTGGCCTTCTGGTGATAAAAGCCGGTGGTATAGATGGCCTGCTCCAAGTCTTCCAAGGGGGCGTCGGCATAGTTGGCCGCGCTGCGGTAGCGCTTGAATATCTCCGGGGTGACCTGGTTGACCCGGACATCGGTGCATTGGGCGCTCAGCACCGTGGCCACCAGCAATTCCAGGGGATTGATGAAGTCCAGGGTGACGTGGGCGTCCGGGTAATGCTCCTCCAGAAGCTTCAAGATGGGGCCGATCTTCTTGGTCGGTTCCATGAGGTCCTCCCTTAAGAACGTTTAAGCCTACTCCGTATATGTTGCACCAACTCCTGAAATTCCGGAATCTGTAAGCGTGACACCAAGGCCACATAGAGGACCAGCCCCACCGCGATCACTCCAGCCAGACTTAAGCACCGTCCCATCAAACCAGGCCCCAACCAGGCGGTGGCATGGCCATGGAGCCAAGATACCGCCAGGCCCATGATCAGGCTGGCCCCGGTTAACTTCATCAGTTTGAGGAGCAGGCTGCGCACCTGGTAACCGTCCAACTTGGAGTAGAGCACCGCCGCGAGAACAAGGAAGTTTAGAATCATGCTGAGGGATGTGGAAAGGGCGATGGCCCGGTGTTGCAGGGGCGCCAGAGTGAGGTGGATCAACCCCAGGTTAGCGGCCACCGTCACAAAAGAGCCCAGCACCGGTATGCGGGTATCATCCAGAGCATAGAACACCGGCACCATAATTTTGACCCCGGCAAAGGCCCCCAACCCCAGGGAATAAAGCGCCAGGGCAGTGGCGGTTTGCTGGGTATCCAGCGCGGTGAACTGGCCGTGCTGATAAATGAGGGCAATGATAGGGTGAGCCAGGAAAATCAAACCGCAGGCCGCAGGCAGGGTAACCAGGATGGCCAGAGATAGGGAGGACTGCAGAGCTTCCCGGAGAGCGCCCAAGTCCTTGTTGGCCGCGTGGCGGGAGACCATCGGCAGGGTGGCCACCATCAAGGCTACGCCGAACAGCCCCATGGGCAGGTGGAACAGCCGATAGGCGTAACTGAGCCAGGAGATGCTGCCCTGGGCACAACTGGAAGCGTAGAAGGTATTGATGAAGATATTGATTTGGGTGGCGGACAGGCCCACCACCGCGGGAAGCATCAACTTGACGATTCGCCTGAGCCCCGGTTCCTTAAAGTCTATAACCCAACAGAGTCTAAACCCCACCCGCCATAGGAGCGGTAGCTGTACGGCCAATTGCAGGACCCCGCCCACCAGAGCCCCCCAAGCCATGCCAACAATGGGCTCTACCCCAAACCGGGGCGCCACCAGGCTCACCCCCACTCCCACCACGACGGAGCCCAGATTGAAAAAACTGGAGGACAGCGACGGGACAAAAAATTTTCCTTTGGTATTGAGCATCCCCATAGCCAGGGCCGCCAGGGACACCAAGACCAGAAAGGGGAACATGATCCGGGTCATCAGGGTGGTGAGGTCGAGCTTCCCCGGGACCGCCCCGAAATCCGGGGCCATGAATCCCACGAGTTGGGGAGAAAAGATCATGCCCGCCAGGACCAGCAGGCTCAAAAGCAAGGTACAGCAGAAGATGACGTTGTTGGCCAGCCGCCAGGTTTGTTCGTGACCCAGGCGCTGGTCGTAGTCGGTAAAGACGGTGACGAAGGCGGAGCTCAAGGCCCCTTCGGCAAATAAGTCCCGGAGCAGGTTGGGGATGCGGAAGGCGACGACATAGGCGTCAAAAGCAAAACCCGCGCCAAAGAGACCGGCAAAGACCTGTTCCCGCACCAGGCCCAGAATCCGGCTGGCGAAGACCGCGAGGCTTACCGTCCCCGCAGCTCGGGCGATTTTTCCGGTTTGGGTGGCTGAAACCTGGGGCAACGGTTACTCTGCCGGGGGCGGGTATGGTAGTGCCGAAAGGCCCGGGTGCCAGGTAATGAAGGCAACTACGTTCGAATTTCTTGACACGTGGCGGATCACAGTGGCTGGGAAACCAACCGGCCTCAGGGGGCAGACCCCGGTGTTCTAACCGGCATTGGTAGAAGACCGTTTCTTTTTCTTGGCGCGACTCTTGGTCGCCATTTTGTCCTTTTTGGACGAGGGCGTCACGGTTTTGGCAACCTTGGCGGTTTTGCCGGACTTTTCATGGACGCCGGATGTTTGCTTGTTGGCAGCCCGGCTCGGCCGGGGGCGGATCAGCTTCTTTTCCGGCTCTATCTGGCTGGCCGGGGTCTCAGGATGCAGAAGAGCATAGGCCGGTTGTTCTCCGGTTCCCTGGTTCGAAGCTTTGACCGGCGGGTACTCCACCTTATCCACGCGGTCCGGCCAGCCCTCAGCATACACGGTCCCCAGAAATCCGGCAAGTTTCAACCGCTGATCAGTCTTGTCCGGAGAGTAGCAGCACCAGAGAATCAATCCCAAGCCGACGATGCCGCCCACCAGAATGAACCCGGTAAGCTTGCGCCAACGGCTTTGTCCGCGAGGCTGGCCGCCTTTGCGCTGCAAAATAAAGGAAAACAGGGCGTACATTCCATAAGCCCATAAAATAACAGCTAAAGTTGGAAGCACCAGTTCTCCTCACGCCAAGGTTATTAAAGCATAACAATAATATTTTTTCGAAGTCAACTTTTTTCCCGCACGCTTATCATGAGCGGCTTAACCATATGTCATTTTATTGACACAAGAGGCACTTTGGTGTATCCTCTATTAACCATGGGAGATCTTTCATGAAACGGGATAACGCCTCTATCCTGATCGTTGATGATGATCCAGCCCTGCTCCAGAGCTTGAAAGAAATCCTGGAGGCCGAGGGCTATGAAGTGGCCACCGCAGCCAACGGCGAACAGGGCTTGTCCCTGATAAAAGAGCAGGCCTTTGACCTGGTGCTGAGCGACCTGGCCCTCCCCGGCCTGGACGGCATGGAACTGCTGAAATATTTGAGGCGCGAACAGCCTGCCTGCCCATGCATCATCATCACCGGCTACGGCACCATCACCAACGCCGTAACCGCCATGCGCCACGGAGCCTACGATTACTTCACCAAGCCGGTGGACCCTACCGAACTCCGCTTGGTGGTGAGCCGAGCTTTGGAGCATCGGCGCCTCAAGTGGGAAAACCTGCACCTCAAGAAACAGCTGCAGCGGCGCTTCGGTTTCGCCAACATGGTGGGCAATAGCGACCCCATGACCCGCGTCTTCGAACTGATCCGTAAGGTCGCGGAAAGCGACAGCAACGTCTTGATCCTGGGAGAATCCGGCACCGGCAAGGAGCTCATCGCCCATGCCATACATTATAACAGTCCTCGCGCCGAAGGGCCTCTTATTCCGGTCAATTGCGCCGCCATTCCCGAAGAACTTTTGGAGAGCGAACTCTTTGGGCACGAACGGGGCGCCTTTACCCATGCGGTGCGCACCCGCATCGGGCGCTTCGAACAGGCCAACGCTGGCACCATCTTTCTGGATGAAATTTCGGAGATGAGCCCCGGCCTCCAGGTGAAGATTCTCCGGGTCCTGCAAGACCATTCCTTTGAAAGAATCGGCGGGATCAAAACCATCCGGGTGGATATCCGGGTGATCGCCGCCACCAACCGGAATCTGGAAGAACTGGTGAGCCAAAACAAGTTCCGCGAAGACCTGTTCTACCGCCTCAATGTGATCCCCATTCTGGTGCCTCCTCTGCGGGAGCGGGCTTCCGACATTCCATTGCTGGTGCACCATTTCCTGGAGGTATTTAGCCGGACCAAAAAGAAACCCCTCAGACGCCTCAGCCCCGTAGTCCTGGACCTCCTCTGCCGGTATCCCTGGCCCGGCAATGTCCGGGAACTGGAAAACCTCATGGAACGCCTGGTTATCCTCACCGAAGGCGAAGTCATCGAGGTAACCGACCTGCCCGAGAAGTTTCAACGCCTGATCCTCCCCCCCCTTGAAAAGCCAGAGGATTTTCCGGAACGGGGCATTCATTTTACCGATGCGGTGCAATCATTTGAGCGTAACTTGATCCTTAAAGCCTTGCGCCAGAGCAACTGGGTGAAAAGCCAGGCGGCCCAACTTCTTCACCTCAACCGCACCACCTTGCTGGAGAAAATGAAAAAACAGAATATCCCCTCTAATCCCGATTCCGCTTCCCGGCCCGAGAGACTCTCCAAAGATTTGCCCACCTAAAGGAGAACGTGCCGGATTCTCTGTTGTTGTCAGAAAAATGACAGAGCGACAGGCAAAAAAGGGGCCAATTTTCCTTTAAGGTTTCCGGTAAATTTAATCATTACAAATTGGCCTCGCCAGTCATCTCCACTTTTTTTTCCCTTGCAGTTCCCTTTATTTAAGACTTTTCGTAATTATATTGAAACCAATTCCGGCAGAGTGACCGGGCCGACGAAAAAAGCGGGCACGGGCCGATTGAAGCGTCCCATCTGGCTTCCCCGAAGCCGTTGGTTGTGGCCGGGAATGAGATATGGTAAGGTGAGCGACAATCTATCTGGAGGTGACGTTATGGCTGAAGCCTTCCCGGCTAACCGGCGAGAGGCTATCCTGGCTTTCCATTTTGCCGACCGGATTAAAGCGGAGCTCCTGCTGGCATCCCGCCTGCTCAACTCCGTAACCCAGATGCAGGGGTTGGAGCAGGAAGGCGCGGGCAAGCTTTTTTTGGACTTACTCAAGGGCCTGGAGCAAGAGATCAATCTGGCCACGGTGCAAATTGGCGATCCCGACATGATCCGGCTGCGCACCGTGATGGCCGGGCTCATCGGCATGGCCGATTCCAAGATGTTCGCCGATATCCAGTCCCACATCACCTGGATGATCAGCATCATGACCACCTATGCCCAACGGGCCATGGAATACCTTGTCAGGGAAAAGTTGTTGTAAGCGGTTGCAGAGGCCAACAAGTAAACCCATAAAGTCCACCCCCTAAGAGCAATTGTCCTGACAGGGGCAGAATGCTAAACTAGTTAAGTGAGGAACGTCTTTACCCGCCAAGCTCAGCTTGGCAAGCATTTGCGTTCCCAAGTACAACTTGGGAACGAGGGGAAATTTTTGAACCGCTGCGGGTAACTCGCCGCCTCTATTCAGTGCCTCGCCAACAGCTATGATTTCGGTGCAAAAATCAGACCCCCTCCGTATTGAACGGTCTCGCGTTATTCCCGAGGAATTAGGCGGTAGATTTCAATTAAGGGGAGGCCCTGGGCTTCGGCCATTTTGCGGCAGGCTTCGTACTCCGGCAGCAAGCGGCGGTGGCCGCCGTATTCCATGGCCTTGACCGTGAGGGGGCCGTAGGGCGTATCAATGGTCTCGGGCCAGCGGCGGGCCGTGACCCGCTCCACTTCCATGACCCGCACCCCCAGGGTGGTGGAATCCGCAAAGATGCGGTCCAGGAGCCCGGCTTTGGCTGCCAGGGGTGCGACCACGGTTAAGCGCACACCGGGCCGGTTTTTTTTCATTTGGATGGGGGTGAGAGCCACGTCCAAGGCTCCGGCGCTGAAGAGGCCGGCCATGAGCGGCTCGTACCATTCCGGGTTCATGTCGTCGAGGTGGGTTTCTATAACCAGGATGGTCTCCTTACGGCCGGGGGCCGCGGTCAGGGGCTCCCCCAGGTAGAGGCGCAGGAGATTGGGGTAGCCCGGCAGATCCCGGCTGCCCGCGCCGTAGCCGACGCGCTTAAGCGTCATGCCGGGGCAGGGTTCGCACACGGCCTCGCTGGCCTTCAAGATCGCGGCTCCGGTGGGGGTGACCAGTTCCCCCGGCAGGTCGGTGCCGTACACGGCCAAGCCCTTCAACAACTCGAGGGTGGCCGGGGCCGGGTTGGGGAGCCGGCCGTGGCCCGCGGTGATCATGCCCCAGCCCATGGGGATCGAACTGCAAAAGACCCGGGAGACCCCCAAGCGTTCCAAGCCGTGCGCCGCGCCCACCACGTCCACGATGGTATCCAGTGCCCCCAGTTCATGAAAATGCACGGTCTCAATCGGCTGGCCGTGGATGCGGGCTTCCACCTCACCCAGGAGGCGGAACGTGGTAAGGCTTCGGGTTTTGACCGCGTCGGTCAGGGGGGCCTCCTCGATCAAGGCGCAGATGTCCCGATAGGTGCGGGCCGGGTGCCGCGCTTGGGAGGAAATCTCCACCTTGACGCCGGTGAGAAGGGCTTTGCTGACCTGATGGGCGGTGATGGAGACATCGGTAAGCCCCAGGGCGGCGATCAGGTCTTGGAGTTCGGCCACCGGGAGTCCCAGGTCAATCAAGGCCCCCAGGGTCATGTCACCGCTGATGCCCGCGAAACAGTCAAAAAACGCCCAGCATGGCTGAGTTCCCAAAAATTATTCCCCCTCACCCTAACCCTCTCCCACCAGGGGAGAGGGGATTAATGAAATGATATTAACGCCATATCGATTATAATTCATCCTTGGCTGAATTCCGAATATATAGCGCAGGTACTTTCTCTTCTCCCCGCGAATTTTTTCATAAGAAACCATGTGGTTTCAATTTTTGTAGCGCCACCGACCCTTAAGAAATTCCCGTTTAAAGCCGATAAGCCTTGAAAAGAGAATTATGAGATCTTTTCGAAGGTTTCCTTCCTTTGTCTATGGCCCAGATAGAGTTACAGCATCACGATCAACAGAATGGCTCCGGTTATCCTTACAGCTGTCGGACCAATGGGTGATTTAATGAATACTCCTCAAGACGACCGTCAAGCTGGCCGGTTTAAATGTATGACAGTTTCTTGCGGCGCCGGAGTGGTGGGGCTTGGCCTGCTCGGCTTGGTGAGCTGGTATTCCGGAGTTCGGGTTTTATCCAGTATCCATCCCTCTTATATCGGCATGGCCCCCAGCACAGCTTGCTCATTCCTGCTGCTGGGGGGCATTTTAACTTATCAGGCCAGGACAAGGCCTTCAGCCCGGGGCAGGGCAGTGGCCTTAGCGGTGGCATTCCTGGTGGCGGCCTTTGGCCTCGTTAGTTTTATCGAGCTTTTTGTCGGCAGAGATCTAAATTTTGAAAATTTATTGTTCCCCACTGCCAAGAAATTCGGGAAAGTGCTCACCAATCGCATCTCCCCTCTTACCGGCCTCACGCTTTTTTTAGGCGGGACCAACCTGTTAATTATTCTGCGACGAAAAGATCAGGTCATCAGTCGGCACCTGGCAGGCTTTTTAGGGGGTTCGGTGACCATAATAGGGACTATCGCCACTCTGGGCTACCTCTTCGGAACCCCGCTCCTTTACGGCGGCGTCGTGATCCCCATGGCGCTAACCACCGCCATAGCGTTTTTGCTCATGGGGGTGGGACTGGTAGCTGGGACCGGTCCTGATGCTTTGCCACTACGGATGCTGGTGGGCCCTTCGAGCCAGGCCAGGCTGCTGCGGGCTTTTCTCCCCATGGCGGTGACGGTAGTTATGGTCCAAGGTTTGTTGCATCGGTTCATCCCCGCCCTATTTCACACCGATGCTTTGGGGGCGGCGGTATTGGCCCTGATTTTCAGCCTAATTACCGGGGCGCTGGTGGTGGTTGTGGGGCGGACTATGGGCCAGGCCATGGATCTTGCCCAGGAGAAGCGCAAGCGGGCGGAGGAGGCGCTTTCTCAGAATCTTCTTGAATTACAAGAAACCGCCAAAAAGCTCGAGCAATCCAGGAACATGCTGCAATTGATTATCGAGTCGATCCCGGTCAGGGTCTTCTGGAAGGATAAGGATTCTTGCTACATGGGCTGCAATAGCCTGTTCGCTCGCGACGCCGGCCTTAGCCACCCGGAGCAACTTATAGGCAAGAGCGACTTTGACATGGGCTGGCGGGAACAAGCGGAGCTCTACCGTGCGGATGACCATCAGGTTATGGAGTCCCGCCGCGCCAAGATAAATATTATCGAGCCGCAAACCACCCCCACGCATGAAAATATCTGGCTCAATACCAGCAAAGTCCCGTTACAAATGCCCAACGGTGAAGTCTTTGGGGTTCTGGGTGTCTATGAAGATATAACGGAGCGCAAGCGAGGCGAGGAAAAAATTATTCATCAACAGGAGGAACTGCGAGGGCTAACGGCCCGACTGGCGCAGGTAGAAGAAGCCGAACGCCAAGAGTTGGCGCGGGAACTCCACGATCAGGTATGTCAAAACCTGACCAGCATTAATATCGCCATAGAAACTCTCATGATCAGAGCCCAAAGAGAGTCGCTGGATCAGCTGCTGTCCAGGCTCGCTGATGTTGGCGCGGTGGCAGAACAGACAGGTGAGATTACCAGGAACATCATGGAAGGTTTAAGGCCCACGGTGTTGGACCATTACGGCTTAATGGGAGGAGTGCGCCAGTTTGCAAGCAAGTTCTCCACGCAGACCGGCATTGCCGTGGAAGTTAGAGGGGAAGAGTTAGCCCTACGATTGGCAGCCCCGGTAGAACTGGCTCTGTTCCGCATCACCCAGGAGGCCCTGGCCAACGTGGCCAGGCACAGCAAAGCCACCAAGGTAGTGGTGTGGCATGAAGAAAACGATGATACGTTTCGCCTCACCATTGCCGACAATGGCATAGGCTTCGACCAGGATAAGGTCGCCCTCCCAATGGCAGGGCATAAATGGGGCCTGATGACTATGACCGAACGGGCCTTGGCAATCGAGGGGAATTGCCGTGTCGAGTCAGAACCTGGCCAGGGCACCCGAGTGGTGGTGGATGTGCCTCGCCAATCATTTCCATGTTCACAGCAGATTTCTCCAACCCATGAGGCTCTATGCCTAAAAAAAGAAGTACCCTGACCAAGAATCCCCCTAACTCCCCCTTTTTCAAAGGGTGACTTTATAAGTAATTCCTTATAGTTCACCCATTTGCCAAAGGGGGGTTAGGGGGGATTTGGGGTGTTAAAGTATCTCCTATTACGGAAAAAACTTTTGGCAAACGCTATAATGGTCAAGGGAGGGGAAGAGCACAAGCGGGCGGCCCCCCTCCCTTGCATCCATCTGAATTTTTACTTGTTTGTTCTTACCGACCAAACCTGCAATTCCTGATAGTCAGCAGCCTAGATTACCCCAGCAGGAGACTGGCCTTGACTCAGAGGGGCATTCCCGGAAGCATCGGGGTGGCGAGAACTGGGCCGCGCACCAGTATGACCCTCCGGCCTGGTGGTATTATGGGAATAGCCTGACGGATTGGGGCCGATATTGGGAGATTGGGGATGTGCCTGATAGCCTGCACGATTATAAGAAGAACCAGGATTATTGTGCTGACCCGCGTTGGGCGGCTGTTGTCCCTGATGCTGTTGATCATTCCGCCCATAGACATTCCGGTGCTGGTCCCCCGGACGTTGTTGATGACCATTCCAGCCGTAGGCATTGCCGGAGGGCTGATGCCCCTGACGTTGATGACCATTCCAGCCATTGGCATGGCCCTGAGGGTGATGTCCCTGATGCGGCTGCCTATTCCAGGCGTTAGCATGGCCGCGCGGCTGATGCCACTGACGGTTTTGGCCATTCCAGCCATAGGCATGGCCACGGGGCTGCTGCCACCGATGCGGCTGATTATTTCCGGCGTTAGTATGGCCACGCGGCTGCTGCCACTGACGGTTGTGGCCATTTAACCCATAGGCATGGGCGCGAGGCTGCTGCCCCTGATGCGGCTGCCTATTCCAGGCGTTGGCCTGAGTAGCATGGCTACTCGGCTGGGGCCGGTTGAAAGCCTGACGATTCGGCTGCGGGGCAAAGGGACGGTTAGGCCCCGCCTGGGCGCTCAGAGGGCTCAGAACCATAAACAGACCCAGTGCGAGAATGACGTTACACCATCTTCCTGGTCTCATTTAATTATCCTCCTTGAATTAATTCTGCACTCCGGATTTGCAATTTAGACGGTCGCCCGTGTGAAAACATTAGAGGTTTTTAAATATTTTTTAAAAATTCCAGTTTAAGTTGCCGGATAAGCCTGGATTTGCGGGCTGCGAGTAATAGGGTTGGGGTTGCTGGTAAGGCATTGCAATGATGGGAGCAACAGGCGTGACATAGGCAACCTGCGGTGGTCCTGCGTAGTGCCCATATTCACGGTGATGGTGTGGACCCTTACAGGAGCGCCGGAAATGCTTTTGGTGACGCTCAAAGTTATGATGCCTTGGGCCATCCCACCCATAGGCATTCCCACGAGGGTGGTGATATTTCGGTCTGGCCTGGGCGCCCAGGGGGTTTAAGGCCAGGATAAGACCCATCATCAGGAAAACGCTCAACCATCTCTTCAGGTTCATTCGCTTACCCTCCGAAAAACAGGATTTGCTAATTTAGAAGACGGCCGGCCGGAAAGCGTTAAGAGAGTTTCTTGCAAATTTAAGGAAGCATTCCAGAAATGGTTTTAGGATAAATGAACGTGGCTAGAGATTATTGCCGGATGAGTTGATGATTACCAGCTTCGACAATTATCACCTCACCCCGAAAATTCCAGGTTTGATCTTCTTATTAGATGGATTGGGAATTCTTGGCTTTTTGCGAAACTATCAGGGTTCACTCTGCGGTTTTTTCGACAACAAGTTCTACCTCCTTCACGGCCCGGGCCTCGGCCTGGCGCACGGTGAACTTGAGATTGCGGAACTGCAACTGCTCCCCGGCCCGGGGCAAATCCCCCAACTGAGCAATGAGAAACCCGGCCAGGGTTTCATAATCCCCGGCGGGCAGTCTCAGGTGGAGAGATTCGTTTAGGGCCTTGATTTCAGTGCGGGCGCTGACCAGGTAATGGCCTTCCCCCAGCTTCTTGAAGGGCGCAATCTCCTGATCAAATTCGTCAATGATCTCGCCGACGATCTCTTCTAAGAGGTCTTCGATGGTGACAATGCCCACCGCGCCGCCGTATTCGTCCACCACCACGGCCAGGTGGTTCCCCTGGCGCTGCATCTCGGCCAGCAGCCGGTCGATTTTTTTGAGTTCCGGGACAAAGGCCACCGAGCGCATGATGGTGCGAACGGGGCGTTCCAGGTCGTCTTCGCCCAACAGGTCGAAGTCATGCACCACCCCGATGAGGTTGTCGATGCGGTGGTGATAGACCGGCAGGCGGGAAAAGCGGGAAGTGCGGAATTCTTCCAAGGCCTGGCTCATGGTCAGGGTGTCCGGGATGGCGGTCACCCGGATCAGCGGCACCATGACTTCCTTGACGCTGCGCAGGGAAAATTGCAGAATGCGGTGGATAAAAATGCGTTCCTTGCGCTCCAGGTCGACTTCGGGGCCGCTTTTGGCCACCACCAGATGCAAATCTTCCCGGCTGATAAAGGGCAACTTGCTGGTGTGGCGCGCCCCGGTCAGCCAGAGCGCCACGCGGCTTAAGCCCGCGAAGATGAAGGTGAGGGGATAAAGAACCCAGGATATGACCCAGAGGATGGGTCCCAGGCGCCTGGCCAGACGGGTGGAGTGCTGGCGGCCGATGGATTTGGGGGTAATCTCCGCGAAGATCAGAATCAAGGGCGGCAGCAGCAGCATGGCCAAGATTTCTCCCCCGGTCCCCATGGTTTCCAGCAAAAAGGCGCTGACCAGAATCGTATTGCTGATTTCCGACAGGTTGGAGCCCAGGAGGGTGGTGGCCAGCAGGCGCTCCGGCCGTTCCAGCAGCTTCAGGGCCCTGGCCGCCCCCCGGTCCCCCTGTTCCGCCCAATGCCGGAGACGGCGGCGGCTGGCTGAAATAAGGGCGATCTCAGACCCGGAGAAAAAAGCTTCCAGCAGCAGGAAAGGGATAAAAATAAGGAGCAGGCCAATAATCATGGGGTTTGCCGCCGCACTTCCAGATCCAGGATGCGGGTGCCCTTCATCCGCAACACTCGAAAAATGAGCTTTTCATCTGCGTCATATTGAATGACCCGGCCCTCCCGGGGCAAGGAGCCGCAGAGGTTAAGAACCAGGCCGCCGATGGTATCGAATTCCTCGGCCGGCAGGTTCAGGTTAAGTGCATCGTTGAAGTCCGCCAGAGACATGGCTCCCTTGACCCGCCAGACTTCCGGGGACACCTGCTCCAGGACTTTTTCCTCGACCTTGAATTCCTGGGGAATTTCGCCACAGAGCTCCTCCAGCAGGTCTTCCACCGTGATCAGACCCACCAAACTGCCGTATTCATCCACCACCAGGGCCAGGCGCTGGCGGTGGGTCTGGAGTTCGGTTAAAAGGTCAAAGGCTCGCTTATTTTCCGGGACATAATAGGCCGGGCGCAGGAGATGCCGGGGCAGTTCACCTGCGCAGGGGATTGGATGGCACAACTCCAGAATGTCCTTGGAATGGAGGACCCCCAGCACGTGGTCGTGGGTCTCCTCATAAATGGGCACCCGGGAGAACCGGGACCGTTTTATGGCCTGGATTATCTCCGGGAAAGGCAGGTCAGCGGGAAGAGAAAACATGTCGGGCCGGGGCACCATGATCTGACTTACCCTGACCTCCCCGAAGTCCAACACGTTCTGAATGAAATCCCGTTCCAAGGCGGCGATCATCCCTCCCCGATGGCTTTCTTCCACCATGCGGACAAAATCTTCCTGATGCACGGCGGGCACCTGGAGGTCAGGCCGAAACCCCAAGGCAGCCAGGATTCCCCGGCTGGTCTGAAGCAGCACCACCCGGACAGGAGCAAAGACCGTCAGGGCCACCCGCACCAAGGGGGCCAAGCGCAGCGCCAGGCGAGCCGGATACGTGAGGGCCACGGACTTGGGAATGATTTCTCCCAGGAGCAGGAGAATGGGGGACATCACCAACAGGGCGATCCACTTACCCCGGTCCCCCCAGATGCTTAAGGCCAGGGAAGCGGCCAGCACCGATGCCAGGATGGTGATGATATCAACCCCTATCAAGAGGGTGATCAGGAGACGCTGCGGCTGCTTCAGGAGAGATTCCACCAGCTCCCCCCGGGCTTTGCTCCGTTCCTTGAGGCGCAGACGGTCAAGGGGACTCAAGGCAAAAAGAGAGGTTTCGGCGGCGGCAAAGAAAATGTAGAGGATGAGCAGCCCACCCAGGGCAAGCCAGCGAGTTAAATAGGGATATGAAAGGATGGAATCCACTTTTTCAGCAGTCAGTGACCAGCATCTTAAAGGGTGCGCAGACTCGGTTTCTCATGAAAAAGGGTCGGCGGCCTCTTCCGGCAAGGCCACGTTGAAGGCAAAGATCACGCCGGCGATCATGCGGTAAAAGCCCACCAACACCACAAGCTCGATGACACCCTTGATCCCCACCTGGCCGGCCAACGCCTCCTGGACCTCAAGCGGAATGGAGTGCAGTTCCAGGGCGCACCTGGCCACCTTGGTCAAATACAACATTCCGTTTGAAAGGGGGGGGCCAGGCTTATTCTTATTATCATTATCAAAAGATCTGCAATATTGCCTGACATTATGTTGTCGCAGGCTTTAGCCTGCATGAGCACAGGCTGGAAAGCCTGTGCTACCGGCGAAAAGCCGTTTTGATTTTTCAACCGGGTGATAGACCCCAGGTCAAACCATGTAGGCGAAGGTAGGGGCGGGTTTGAAACCCGCCCCTACAGATTAAACGCTATAAGCTAGACCACCAGGTGTGAAGGCGGCGTGGTCACCCGTGACTTAGGGGTTCCGGCTTTTTTGCCCTCTTTGAAAGGGGAGCGCAGCAAGGCCTCGTTCAGGACCTCGTCCATATCGGCCACGGGCACGAATTTGAGGCGGCGCTTGACGTTTTTGGGAATTTCCACCAGGTCCTTCTTGTTGGCCAAGGGAATGATGACCTTCTGGACCCGGGCCCGGAGCGCCGCGATGGCCTTCTCTTTGAGGCCGCCGATGGGCAGCACCTTGCCCCGGAGGGTGATTTCCCCGGTCATGGCCACGTCCCGGCGCACCGGAATCTGGGTGAGGGCCGAGATCAGGGCGGTGGCCATGGTGACTCCGGCCGAGGGACCGTCCTTGGGGGTAGCGCCCGCGGGCACGTGGATATGGATGTCCAGCTTCTCATAGAAATCCGGCTCCAGGTTGAGGCGGTCGGCCCGGGCGCGGGCGTAACTCAAGGCCGCCTGGCCAGACTCCTTCATGACGTCGCCCAACTGACCGGTAAGGATGAGCTGGCCTTTGCCTTTCATCAGGCTGACTTCTATCGGCAGGGTCTCGCCGCCCACCTGGGTCCAGGCTAGCCCGGTGGCCACACCAATTTCGTCTTTCTCCACTTCGCCTTCGGGCAGATAGCGAGGCGGTCCCAGGTAGATATGCAGGTTTCCCCGGCTGACCGCGAACGGCCCTTTCTCGCCTTCGGCGATCTTACGGGCCACCTTGCGGCACAGAGAGCCGATCTCCCGCTCCAGGTTGCGGAGCCCCGCCTCCAGGGTGTAGTACATGATGACCTGCTTGATCACTTCGTTGGAGATCTTGAAATCGCGGGCGGTCAGGCCATTTTCAGTCAGTTGCCGGGGCAGGAGGTGGCGGAGCACGATCTCAAGTTTCTCTTCTCCGGTGTAGCCCGCCAGGCGGATGACCTCCATGCGGTCACGGAGCGCCGAGGGGATGGGGTCCACCAGGTTGGCGGTGGTGATGAACATCACCTTGGACAGGTCGAAGGGCACATTGAGATAGTGGTCGCTGAAGGAATGGTTCTGCTCCGGGTCCAGGACCTCCAAAAGCGCCGCGGCGGGGTCGCCCCGAAAATCCATGCCGATCTTGTCCACTTCATCCAGGATGAAGACGGGATTATTGGAGCCGGCGTTTTTGACCCCCTGGATTATCCGCCCCGGCAGGGCTCCGATATAGGTGCGCCGGTGGCCGCGGATTTCGGCTTCATCCCGCATGCCCCCCAAAGAGATACGCACGAACTTGCGCCCCATGGCCCGGGCGATGGACTGCCCCAGGGAGGTCTTGCCCACTCCCGGAGGCCCCACAAAACAGAGGATGGGGCCTTTCATCTTCTTATTGAGTTTGCGGACGCTCAAGTACTCCAGGATACGGTCTTTGACCTTTTCCAGGTCGAAATGGTCTTCATCCAGGATCGCCTTGGCTTCTTTGACCTCAAGCTTGTCACGGGTGCCCTTGCTCCAAGGCAAAGACACCAGCCAATCCAGGTAGGTGCGGACGATGGAGGACTCGGCCGCGTCGGGGTGCATCTGCTCCAGGCGGGAGAGTTGCTTGACAGCCTCTTCCTCCGCCTCCTTGGGCATCCGGGCCCGGTTGATCTTAAGACGATACTCCTCCATCTCCTTGCTGGTCTCGTCCAGGTCGCCCAGTTCTTTTTTGATGGCCCTGAGCTGTTCCCGCAAGAAATATTCCCGCTGGGTGCGGTCCATTTCTTCCCGAGCCTGGTTCTGGATTTTGGCCTGGATGGCGGAGACTTCCATTTCCTTACGCAGAAAATCGTTGACCTTGATGAGACTCCGGATGGGGTCCATCTCCTCCAGAACCAGTTGGGCCTCTTCGATTTTTAGACGCAAGTTGGCTGCCACCAAGTCCGCCAGGTGCCCGGGTTCCTCGATGGATTCCAGGATGGCTAGAAGATCCGGGCTCATGATGCCTTTAAGGGTCAAAATCTTCTCGGACATCTCCCGGGCGTTACGCATCAGGGCCTCGGCCTCTGGAGAAATCTCGGTAACGGTGGCCTCGGGCAAAACTTCCAGGCCCACCTGGAAGTAGGGGCGCTCCTGGACATACTCCTGGATCATGGCTTTAGACTTGCCCTGGACCAGGATTTTCAGACGCCCATCCGGAAGTTTCAGCATGCGCAGGATGAGGCTTACCGTGCCGACGGTATAGATTTCTTCGGGCTCGGGATTCTCGACGCTTTGATCTTTCTGGGTGGCCAGAAAGATCAGACGATCTTCGGCCAGGGCCGCTTCGATAGCCAGCACCGAGGTCTCCCGTCCCACAAACAGGGGCAGCACCATATTGGGAAAAACCACCACGTCCCGGACCGCCAACATGGGCAGTTCGCCGGGAATGATGATTTGATGTTGTTCTTCGTCTTTCGTTGCCATGTTATCTCCTGAAGGCTGTGGATAAGTCGGTATGCAAGCGGACGCCAATGAGGCGGCGAGGTGGAATTCCGGGCCGGCAGATAGTAATCATTTTCAAGATAAGTCTCCCATAGCAGAATTTCCCGTCGCGGTCAACCTGAACGTCATTGTACCCTATACAAGATAATAATGATTATTTTTGATGCAACGTGCAACTTTGGAGATTGGGGCTGGAATTTGAGCCAGAACTGAGGAAACCCTAAGGCCACCAGGAGTGCCAGTCGCCGTAGAGGGTGAAAACCCGGCGGCGATATTGAGTGACAAATGCCTCGTTCACGGCATAAATCTGGATGCCCCGGATGGCGGCGTATTGCACGTGGGCGTTTTCTTCTTCCAGGAGCAAAAGATGTAAGCGAACCGGGGCAAAGAGCGGCGCGAGATCGTCTTCCAACTGTTTTCGCAACCTTTGTCCCTCCCAGTAATCCAGGGGATGTTCCAGCAACACCACGCCCAGATCCAGGTCGGACTCCGGGGCCCCCTGGACGTCTTCACCCGCGAGCAGGCGGGGCCCCAGTTCTTTCTGGGAGCCAAAGAAATAGGCCAGGCCGATACCATTAGTTAATAGGAAATTTAAAAACTGATTTCTGCGACTATGGTGGGGTTGATAATCCATTAACTTAAACTTAACGTAGGTGCAAAGTGCTTGAGTAGGTGAAAATCTTGGGGCTTTTTTAGAGAGTATGCTATATTATGCCGATTAAGAAACAACTCGGGGGGGGAAAGAAATGGGGGGGGAAACCATTTCAGTCCGCAGCCAGTCTGTGATTGACGCGCTTCCCAGAATACATCTCAACAGAATCGAACGCGCTGCCCAACGAGCCACTGCCGCCATGCTGCAGATGCAGGATCCGGCGGGATACTGGTGGGCCGAACTGGAGTCCAACGTCACCATTACCGCGGAGTATATCATGCTCCATCGGTTTTTGGGTCTGGACGAGGGCAAGGTGCCGCGGATGGTTGCGGATATTCTGGAGAAGCAACTGGACAACGGCGGCTGGTCCATCTGGCATGGGGATGGCGGCGAGATCAGCGCCTCGGTGGAAGCCTACCTGGCTCTGAAAATGGCGGGGCTATCGGCTCAAGACCCGCGCCTGGTTAAAGCCCGGGAGTTTATCTGCGCCAAGGGCGGGGCATTAAAGGCCCGGGTCTTTACCCGCATCTTTCTGGCCCTGTTCGGTCAGGTGAGTTGGGACGGGATTCCGCTGTTGCCGGTGGAGTTCATGCTCCTGCCGTCCTGGTCCGGGCTGAGTATCTATGAATTTTCCAGTTGGACCCGGCTCACCGTCGTACCCTTAATGATCATCATGGCCAAGCGTCCGGTGCACCACCTGCCGCCTTCACAGGGAGTGCAGGAACTTTTTTTGTGTGCGGACGAACCGTTTTCCCACCACCGGGTGCGCTGGAAAGGCCTAGCGCCGCTGTTGGAAAATGTCTTTGTCATTCTGGACCGGATTCTGAAGATCTATGCCTGGTTGCGCCTCCCCTGGCCCCGGCATTTTGCTCTCCGGCAAGCCGAAAAGTGGATTCTGGAACATCAAGAGGAGAGCGGCGATTGGGGGGGAATTCAGCCGCCCATGGTCAACTCCCTTTTGGCCCTGCACTGCCGGGGGTACGACCTGGAGCACGACGTCATGCAGCGGGGCCTGCAGGCCCTGGAGTTTTTCACCCTGGAGGAAGGCGAGCGCACCTGGTTACAGTCCTGCATTTCGCCGGTATGGGATACTGCCCTGGCAGTCCGCGCCCTGGCCGCGGCCGGGGTGCCGCCTGAGCATCCCGCCATGGTCCAAGCCTCTGAATGGCTGCTGACCCAACAGATTTTCAAGCCCGGTGACTGGTCCGTCAAATGTCCCGACCTGCCGCCGGGGGGCTGGGCCTTCGAGTTCGTTAACAACTGGTATCCGGATGTCGACGACAGTTCCATGGTGCTGGTGGCCTTAAAGGAAGGCCTGGCGGATGCGGCCAAACACCAGGCGGCCCTGCAGCGGGGCATCAACTGGTGTCTGGGCATGCAGTCGAAGAACGGCGGCTTCGCGTCTTTTGATAAAGACAATACCAAGGAGTGGCTCAACGCCATTCCCTTCGGCGACTTAAAGGCCCTGGTGGACCCGCCCACCGAGGACATCACGGCCCGCATCCTCGAGATGATGGGGGCCTTCGGTCACGGCCTGGACCATCCGGTGGCCGTCCGGGCCATGGCTTATCTGCACGAAACCCAGCGACCCGAGGGTCCCTGGTGGGGACGCTGGGGCGTGAATTATATTTACGGCACCTGGTCGGTGCTGGTGGCCCTGAAGCGCATCGGCGAGGACATGAGCCGGCCTTACGTCCGCCGGGCAGTGGACTGGGTTAAGGCCCACCAGAACTTAGACGGGGGCTGGGGCGAGTGCTGTGAGTCGTACCGCAACCCGGAACTCATGGGTCGGGGGCCGTCCACCGCCTCGCAGACCGCCTGGGCTCTCCTGGGGCTCTTCGCCGCGGGCGAAGTTCATGCCCCGGAGGTAAAGGCAGGGGTGGACTATCTGGTCAAAACCCAGAATTCCTCAGGCCGCTGGGACGAGGAAGAGTTTACCGGCACCGGCTTCCCCAACCACTTCATGATTCGCTATCACCTCTATCGGGACTGCTTCCCTTTAATGGCTCTGGGCACCTATTTGCAGGAACTTAAGGAACCGCGAGACGCCTAGCCAGGCTCGTGAACCTGCAAAATTGCCTGGCGAAATCCCCCCTTACCTCCCTTTAAGAACTTTCATAAAGGGGGGAATCGATCCGCAAAACACCTGTAACCGAGGGGCAAAGAAATCCTCCTCTTAAAGGGGGATGTTGGGGGATTTTTCATTGACGCATGACGGCAAAACCCTGGTGACTGGCGGAACCGGGTTTGTGGGCCGGGCAGTGGTGGAAGAACTTTTGGCTGCCGGGCGCACGGTGCGGGTCCTGGCCCGCAATCCCGATCATCCGGCCCTGACTGGCCTGGCGGTGGAAGTAGCCGTAGGCGACCTCAGGGACGCGGAGTCGCTTACGCGGGCCCTCACTGATTGCACCCGCCTTTTTCATGTGGCCGCGGACTATCGCCTTTGGGTGCCGGACCCCGCCACCATGTACGCCAGCAATGTGGACGGGACCCGGCAGTTGCTTACCGCGGCTACCGCTCAGGGCCTGGAGCGGGTGGTTTATACCAGCACTGTGGGCACCCTGGGCAACCCCGGAAACGGCACGCCCGGCACCGAGGACACCCCGGTCCACCTGGAAGACATGGTGGGCCACTACAAACGCTCCAAGTTCCTGGCCGAGGCGGTGGCCCTGGACTTCGCCCGCCAGGGCCTGCCCCTGGTGGTGGTCAATCCCAGCACCCCTGTGGGTCCCTGGGACTCCCGCCCCACCCCTACCGGCCAGATGATCGTGGATTTCCTCAAGCGCCGTATGCCGGCCTACCTGGAGACCGGCCTCAACCTCATCCACGTGCGGGATGTCGCCAAGGGCCACCTGCTGGCCGAAGCCAAGGGCCAGGTCGGGGAAAAATATATCCTGGGCCACGAAAACCTGAGCCTGTCCCAGATCTTTCAATTGCTGGCGGAACTCACCGGTCTTCCGGCCCCTACCGTAAAACTGCCCTACTGGCCGGTCCTGGGGCTGGCCTACCTAGATGAGTTCTTCGCCACCTATATCCGCCGGAAACCGCCCCGCATGCCGGTTACGGCCATCCGCATGGCTAAGAAATTTATGTACTTTGACAACCGGAAAGCGATACAATATTTAGGACTCACCTTATCACCGGTGCGCCAGGCCCTGGCCGAGGCGGTGGATTGGTTTCGCCAGAACGGTTATGCGTGATCAGGTTTCGCGGGGTCCCAAGGCAGGTTTGGGGAGAGTCGAAGTTGGCCCCGCCCAAGGCTATGAACAGAGGAGAGGATACGTTTGCGTTTCCCGATGAGTTTGAGTTTCGATTTAACCCGTTACCTCATGAAAAAACGGCTTCAGGGGGAGGAGAAATTTCCCCTGGTGTTGATGCTGGAGCCCACGCATCAGTGCAATCTGGCCTGTCAGGGCTGCGGCCGTATCCAGGAATACCGGGACAGTTTAGGACAATCCCTGACCCTGGAGGAGTGCCTGGGGGCTGTGGAAGAATGCGGCGCGCCGGTGGTCACCGTCACCGGGGGCGAACCCCTGATCTACCCTCCGGTCTTTGAGCTATTGCAAGAACTGGTACACCGCGGCAAGCACATCTACCTCTGCTCCAACGCCATCTTAATGGAAAAATCTCTACCAAAGCTGCCCCGCTCCGACCGCCTGACTCTGAGCATCCATTTGGATGGCCTGGCTCCTACCCACGACGGCATTTTGGGACGGCCGGGAGTATTCAACCTGGCCATTAAGGCCATTAAAGCCGCCAAGGCCCAGGGGTTCCGCGTCTGCACCAATACCTCCATCTATAAGGAAACCGATCCCGGGGAACTCGAAATTCTCTTTTCTTACCTCGGGCATATCGGGGTGGACGGCCTCCTGGTCTCGCCGGCTTACAGCTTTGCCGGGGTCAACGATGAGCTTTTTATGAGCCGGGAGGAGATCAAGGACAAGTTTATTCGCCTGACAGGCAACGGCCAGCGGTTCAAGTTCTTTAGCACGCCGCTCTACTTGAGCTTTCTCCGGGGGGAGCGGGACTACGAGTGCACCCCCTGGGCCAACCCCACCCGCAATCCCATGGGGTGGCGGGCCCCCTGCTACCAGATCGTGGATACCCACTATCCCACCTTCGCCGACATGATGAAAAAGACGCGTTGGGAGGACTACGGGGTGGGGCGGGACCCTCGCTGCGCCCAATGCATGATGCATTCCGGGTTCGAACCCACCGTGGTCCGCCAGATGGGCGGCCTGACGGATATCTGGACCATGCTCCGCTGGAATCTTAGTTGATGGGGTTAAGCAGAGATTTCACGGACCGGGCCGGGAGGGAGTGCCCCTGACGCCCTCTTGCAGACAGATTTCGTGGTGAAACGCCCCTCAACCCCGCCCTCCTTTGATTTCCGTTGGATGAACGGCGCCACCCTGGTGGTGGTCTGCCTGGGCCTTTTCCTCCCCCTGTTCTGGCAATTGCCGCTCTTGCGGTCGGAAGCCATGTACGCCCTGATCCCCCAGGAGATGCTGACGGCCGGGTCCTGGCTGACCCCTACCTTAAACGGCGCACACTACCTGGATAAACCCCACCTGCTTTACTGGCTCAGCCTGGTGAGTTACAAGCTCCTGGGGGTCTCGGAATGGAGCGCGCGCGTCCCCACCCTGACCATGACGGTGGGGGAGGTCTGGCTCACCTATCTCATCGGCCGGCGACTCATCGGCCGGATTGCCGCCTGGTTGGGCGGCTTTGTCCTGATCACCTGCATCGGCTTTTTCGTTCTGCACCTGCAGATTCTCACCGATCACCTCATCACCCTGAGCCTGCTGGCGGCGTTGTACTGCCTGGTGCGCTGGCAGGAGGAACCGGCCCGGCGCTGGTCGATCCTGTTCTCCCTGTCCCTGGTGGCCGGATTTCTCAGTAAGGGTTTTATCGGACTGCTCTTTCCTGTTTTGATTTGTCTGATCTATGCATGGCAGGTTAAGGATCGCCGGCCGTTGCGGCTGTTGCTCTCGCCCTGGGGGATCGCCCTGGCCGTGATTATCCTGGCTGCCTGGGCAGTGGGGAGCGAACTGGCCAATCCCGGCTATCTCAAGTTCCAGATCGTCAACGAGCAGATCATGCGGTTTTTTGGCCGCCGTCATCCCCCCGACGTCAACTCCTTCACCATCACGGGATTTTGGCTGTTTTTGGGTATCTGGCTCATGCCCTGGACCTTCATCCTGCCGTCCGCCCTTTACCGTTTCTGGCAAGCAACGCGGCCGGGCCGGGAAGAGGCGCCGGCCGCCCGCCTGCTGATCACCTGGACCGCGGTAATCCTGGTGTTCTTTACTATATCCTCCAGCCGCCTCGAGTATTATTCCCTGCCCGCGTTCCCCGGCCTGGCTCTGATCCTGGGGTGGCGCATCAAACGCTATCTGGACACCAATGGAGACCGGGTCATTCCGTGGTCCCTCATCGCGTTGGGCCTCTTGGGGGTTTCGCTCCTGGTGTTGCTGCCCTACCTGGAACGGGTCTGCGTGGACAACCGGCGGGAATTCAGCGGCATGGTCAGCGTGCTCTCCCCCATTGCCCGGCTGGCTTCCTGGTTTATCCCGGCCGCGGCCCTGATGGGCGCGGGAGCCGGACTGCTTAAACGCCGCGGTTTGGCGGTAGCCGGCTATGGCGTCCTGGCCCTGGGGATAGCCATCTTCACCTTTCAAAGCTTTGCCAGCCTGACTCCGGTGCTCTGTGATAAGGAGGCGGCGGAATATGTCCGGCAGCATGCCGCTCCTGAGGATATCCTGATCATGGGGCCCATCGAAGAGTTCGAATATGGGGCCTCCCTGGAATACTATGCCCGGCGCCATATCCTCATGGTGCAGCGGAACGGTCTGCCTCAGTTTCCCTACCCCGTTGACCCCGCCGCAAACTACATCATCTCCCCGGAACGTCTGCAAGAATTGTGGCAGGGCCCCAAAAAGGTCTTTCTCCTCCTGGATGACGCCACCCCGCCGGAGGCGTTTCTCAGTGGGGCTCCTGCGGTGTTGAGTCTGCCGAGCAAGCGCCTGCTGGTCAATCGCCCTTAAAGTTCTTCCCAGCCGCCAGCCCTGCGGGGCTTTAAGCTCCCACTCTCCCCAACGTCAGGAATGTGATATGATTAAGGCATAATTTTTTATGCCAAATTCTCTGGGGCAGATTGCGCCCTTTTCCGTTCAAGGGAACGAAATTAGGTCGATCAGCCCTGATTAGGAAGATTATGAAAAACTTTGAACTGCTTGCGCCCCGGGAGCGGACGGCATGATGGGAAAGTATGTTCGGATCGCCACTTGTCTGATTGTCCTGCTCACCTGGGGGATGCTCCCGGCCCTGGCTCAGGTGCAGTACGAACAGAAAGAGGAGAGGGTCGCTCCCAAGGCCCTGGCGCAGTTTCAGAAAGGCGAACGACTAATCCAAAACAACAAGTTCGAAGAGGCCATCGCGGCCTACCGGGAAGCCATCCGTATTAAGCCGAATTACGCCCAGGCCTATAACCAGATAGGTCTGGCCTATGCCTGTCTTAACCAGTATCCCGAGGCCGTCAAGGCCTTTAAAGAGGCCGTCCAGCTTCAGCCCCAAGGGGGGCTGGCCCATGAAAATCTGGGGGTCGCGTATATCAAAATGGGGCACTGGCAGGAGGCCCGGGACGTCTTTCAGGAGGCCATCCGGCTCCACCCGGAGAGCGCTGAAGCCCACTATAACCTGGGGCTGGCCTACGGCAGGCTGGGGCGGGACCAGCAAGCCCGGGTCCAGTTTGACGAAGCCATTCGGCTCCAGCCCGAGATGGCCAAGGCTCACGTGAACCTGGGGTTGGCTTATCTTAACCTGGGCGCGATGGATAAGGCCGGGAAAGCTCTCACAGAAGCAGCCCATTTGTCCCCCAACGACCCCCAAGCCCATTACGCCCTGTGTCTCTACTATGCCAGGAAAGGCGACGCCCAGGCTGCGGCCCGGGAATTCCAGGCGGTACAGAAATTGGACCCGAAACTGGCGCAAAGACTTTCTACCCTGATGCGCCCGGCGGCGGCCGGGAAAAAGAAGCCATAGGCCATGACCGCCGGATTGAGAGCTTTGCAGAAATTTTCGGGAAAGAACGGCCCCATGATCCCCGGCACCCTGATTGAAGAAGTGCGTTGGAACTGCGACATTGCCAGCGCCGGGCAGTCCGGGCATTTCTCCCTGTGCGGCATGCTCTTGCGTCTGCGCCAGCTCTATAAGTGGGAGCACGGCCTGGCTCCCTGGCAGGAACCCGAAGTTGAGGCGGTCCTGGCGTGGATTGCGCGGCGGGAGTCCACCTGGGATGACCTGGAAGAGGCGTCTTGGCGGGACCTGGCCTGGGGGGACGCGGCTATCGACCCCTTTGCCGTGGAAACCCTCAACGCTCATCTCATTCCCCAAAAGCTGGCCTATGGCGCGGGCCTCAGCCGGGGCCTGACCCCCACCTTCTTCCTGGGGGAGCTTTTGGAGGAACGGCGCATTGGTGGCCTGACCATCCTGGTCCTGGGGCCGGAGCTGGCCCGAGACCTGGACGCCTCCCCGGCCCTGTGCCAGGGGACCTTGATCTATGCCCGCCGCCAGGCTTTGGCCTTCTATCTCTGGGACCGGTTGTCCGACCCCACCCAGCAGGGCAATGCCTACCTGCAACTCGCTTTGCAGGCTCATAATCTCCGCCTGAAGGAATTGGTCCGGGACCCCGAAGCCTGCCAGGAACAGTTCCAGGCCTTTTTAGCCGGGGAGTTGGAGGCGGTCATCCGCCACGAAACCGGCGAAGCCATGGAGCCTAGCCTGAAAGCCGCTTTTCCCGAAGTGCTGGAACGCTTCCCCCAGACCCGGGTGGAACTCTTTGTGCGGACCTTAAAAGACGCCCTGGCCGACGTCAACGAGTGGGGCCGTCTGGCCTATATTATCAGCGAGCAGAACCTGCCTTCCCTGGCGGTGATGCTGGCCTGGCGTCCGGGGCTGATGCCGGCGCTGCTGCCGGAGCTTACGCCGGGCTTTGAGAAATTTATGGCCACCGGAGACTGGGGCGCGATGGAACAGGCGCGCCAACAAGCCCTGGCCCGGCTGCGGGAGACCGCACAGGGCCTCAATGCCTTGCTGGAAGCAACGGAGGCTGCCTCCGACCAATGGCTTCAGGATGAAATCAAGCGGTGCTATTTGGCGCCGCTGGGGTTGTGAAGCTGGATCAGACGTTCATCTATGGGGGATTTGAATCTGTAGGGGTGGTTCGCTCCCCCTACGAAAGAAGGATGCTGGAAAATTAGTCAGAAGGGGCCCGCAGCAGTGACGAGTCGGCCTGCCCGGTACACCCTGAAACCTTACTAAGGATAAGGGGGCATTGGGTATCTGCTTGTCATGCTCAGGATTTTTGCAGTCATCTATTGCTGAGATATGACTTTAATGCTCGCGGTTTTTAGTAATTGAGCTTTACCTGCCTCTGTTAGAATCAAAAATAAAGCCGGTAAATTCGCCATAGTGGTGAATTGTTGGACGTTAATCCACCCCAAGGCCATTAATTGAATCTTGATGGTCTGGAACAATTCGTCTGTTATTTCATATGAATTAATATTTTCAATTTCTATACCATTAACTTTTAATATACCTTTGGTAAGTAGCGTATTTGCAGTAGCTTCATTTAGCCACATTAGAAGATGAGGTCCGAGTAATGATATTATGAAATTCCAGGATACTTCGTATTTCCAATGTGCCTTTCCGTATGGAGATTTGTATGTACCACTCAATTTAATAGTCTCATCTCCTTGGGCAAGATTAGAAGTATCAATAACAAACTTATTTCTATAAATGCCTAACTCTGCCGATAGCTTCTCATTTCTTTGCTGGAGTTGGTTCACCTGCTGCAAAAGGTCCGCGCTTGCTACGGAATTGCCACGAACCCATCCTATTGCAGGATGCGATTTCATGGCTTTTGTGAGGCTCAGTGCGACTAGACCAGGTAACTCGTCGGCTTTTGTCCAATACCTAATTAATCTCCCATTAGAGACCTTATCTCGAAACGCTTGCAACTTGAGTCGCCCCTCTGACTCTGGTTCAGTTTTTCCAGCCGGTATAATATCCGGATTTCCATGTAGAAAACCGATTACATATATGCCTTTTTCAATAGCATAATCATATTCCTTTTCAGTATAGCTGACACCTTCAGGAGTGACAGAACCATATCTGCCTCCAATGGTGATCATATAGTAATCACAATCATCGATAACCTTTTTGATGAATTCAAACTGCTCTTCATCCGCAGCCGGAAATAGCTCCATTCCGGTTGGGATACAATCCATTTCAAGGACCGTCTGCATCACTTGTTTGCGTTCATCCTTGAGATCACTATATGTCGAGCTAATGAAAACTTGATATCGTTTATCCATCATACCCTCATATGTAGCTCTAAATGTTCCCTATTCTTAAATTCACATTGCCATGAGCAAGGAGGGTTGTCAAGAAGGAGGCAATTTTCAGCCGTCTCCGGCTAGAGTTTTTCGATTCTCATTATAATATGTATAGAGGCCCCCTTAATCATGATAAGGTCCCCTAGCGGAGCTTGGGCACGAGAGCCACAAGAGTGGTGCGTAAGACGCACGCTACAGTTTCTTATCCGCTTTACAGAACCTTTGCTTTTTGAGCCTGCGCCCGCTATAATCAATTGATTAAATTATATTTAGGGGTTAAATCCAGGGCCGCCGGTGTCATCGGGCGGGGTCTGGCTTACCCGGACTTTAAAGGCATGCTCGATCCCCATCAAGAAAGAGTGCTCATCCTGGATTTCGGCTCCCAGTACACCCAGCTCATTGCGCGGCGGGTGCGGGAACTGAAAGTTTACTGCGAAATCCATCCCTATATCATGCCGCTTAAGAGCATCCAGGAGTTCGCGCCCCGGGCCATCATCCTGTCGGGCGGGCCCAGGAGCGTCTATGACCGGGACGCGCCCAGCGTGGACCCGGACTTGTTCGCTCAGGGGGTGCCGGTGTTGGGCATCTGTTACGGCATCCAGCTCCTCAATCACCTTTTGGGCGGCGAGGTAGCCCCCGCGGAATCCAGGGAATACGGTCACAAAACGTTCACTATCACCAATTTCGACGATCTGTTTTACGGCCTGAATCCCCAGGAGCAGGTCTGGATGAGCCACGGCGACCGGGTGGATCATCTGGCGCCAGGGTTCGAGGTGATCGGCTACAGTGATTCCTGTCCCACCGGGGCCATCCGGGACACCTCCCGGCGGCTCTACGGAGTGCAGTTCCACCCTGAAGTGCACCACACGCCCCGGGGCAAAGAGATCCTGAGCAATTTTCTTTTCCGTATCTGCGGCTTAAAGCCGCTGTGGACCATGGCTTCCTTCATCGAGGCCGCCACCGACAGCATCCGGGAGCAGGTGGGCGACTCAAGAGTGATCTGCGCTCTGTCCGGAGGCGTGGATTCTTCGGTCACTGCGGTGCTGGTGCACCGGGCCATCGGGGACCGTTTGACCTGCGTGTTTGTGAACAACGGCCTGTTGCGCAAAGGCGAAGCCGAGGAAGTCTTTCACCTGTTCAGGGAGCATCATCATCTGAACCTGGTCTACGTGGACGCCACCGTGGAGTTCCTTAAGCAACTCCAGGGGGTTACCGACCCGGAGGAGAAACGCCGCCGCATCGGGCATGAATTCATCCGCATCTTTGCGGTGGAAGCCAAAAAGCTAGGCGGGGTGAAATACCTGGCCCAGGGGACGCTATACCCCGATGTCATTGAAAGCGTGTCCTTCAAAGGGCCGTCGGCCACCATCAAGACCCACCACAACGTAGGGGGGCTGCCCACAGTGATGCCCCTGAAGCTCTTGGAGCCGCTGCGGGAGCTTTTTAAGGACGAAGTTCGGGAAGTGGGCACGGAGTTGGGGCTGGCGGAGTCTCTGGTGTGGCGCCATCCTTTTCCGGGGCCGGGGCTGGCCATCCGCATCCTGGGGGACGTCACCCCCGACAAGCTCGAGATCTTACGCGATGCCGACGCCATCGTGCAGGAAGAGATGGTGGCCTCCGGCTTCTATCGCCAGGTCTGGCAGGCCTTTGCCGTGCTCTTGCCCGTGCGCACCGTAGGGGTGATGGGGGATGAGCGCACCTATGAGTCCGTCATTGCGCTGCGGATCGTGGATTCAGCGGACGCCATGACCGCGGACTGGAGCCGCCTGCCCCACGATTTTCTGGCCCGGCTGGCCAACCGCATCATCAACGAAGTCAAGCGGGTCAATCGGGTGGTGTTGGATATTTCATCGAAGCCGCCGAGTACGATTGAATGGGAGTAGAGTAGTAGTAATTATTAAGGTGTCCAAGCAAAGCTTGGACGAAAAATAACCGTTCCCAAGTGCAACTTGGGAACGAGAATCGAAATTAACCGTTCCCAAGCAGGAGCTTGGGAACGAGAATAGAATTTATGGCAACACCTAAGAAAGATCAGGTAGCCGCGACCCCGCCGCCGGAGCCCGGCCTCAGGTTTTTCCGGGAGATTCTGGGGCAGGATTGGGTCGTGTCACATCTCAAGGGCGCTATGGCCGCGGGGCGGCTGGCCCATGCCTATCTGTTCCTGGGGCCGGCGGGGGTGGGCAAGGCCACGACGGCCCGGGCCATGGCCGCAGCCTTGAACTGCGCTGCGCCTGCGGCAGATGGGGACGCCTGCGGGGAATGCCCATCGTGTAAGCGCATGAATGCGGGCACCCATCCCGATTTTTTGATGATCAGCCCGGAAGAGGCGAAGGCCCAGATCAAGATCGAGGTGATTCGGGAACTGCGCCGCCTGACGGATTATCCTCCCTTGGGGGGAGGCTGGCGGGTGGTGTTGATTAATCCGGCGGAAGCCTTGAGCGCCTTAAACGACGCGGCGGCCAACGCTTTGTTAAAAACTTTGGAGGAGCCTCCTCCCCGGCACCTGTTGGTGCTTACCGCCCGGGGCGAAGCGGACCTGCTGCCCACTATCGTTTCGCGGTGCCACAAGCTAGCCTTTGCGCCTTTGCCGACGGCCCTGATTATTCGGGAACTTGAAAACCGGCGGGGCCTGCCCTCGTCCCAGGCGGCCCTGGTGGCTGCCTTGAGCAGCGGTTCTCTGGGCCGGGCCTTAACTCTGGACCCGGAGGAGCTGGTCAAACAGCGGGACCAGGTCCTGGCGGACTTGGGCCGTTTTCAGCAAGGTTCGGCTACAGTGGTCCTGGAATGGGCCCAGCGTCTGGCCAAGAATCGGTCGGACCTGGATAACTTTCTCTTGCTGGCCCAACTCTGGTATCGGGACCTGTTGCTGGCCCATTTCCAGGCCCCTGGCGAACTTTACGCCCACCAAGACCTCCTGCCGGCGCTCAAGCGCGAGCAGGCTATAGGCGCGCCTCAAACCTGGTTCGCCAACTTCACGGCCTTAAGTCAGGCCCAGCGCCAGTTCCAGGCCAACCTCAACCCGGAATTGACCCTGGATATCCTGGGCTTCAAGCTTGCAGCGCCAAGGGGACCATCATGACCCTCGCTAAAATTTGTCTCGGTCCCGGTAACCAATGCTGCCTGGCGGACCCGGGGCCTCTCGCCCTCAAAGCCCAAGACCGGGTGGTGGTGGAACATGAAACCGGCCTGAAGCTGGGCACCGTGGTGGGCGTCTATGCTGACGTCGATCCCCAGATGGGCTCGACCCAACTGAAGACCGTGGTGCGGCTGGCCACCTTGGAAGACCTGGACCAGGAAGAAAAAAACCGGCTGCTGGAAGAGCGGGCCCTGCAATTTTGCCAGAAACGGGTGGAGAGCCACCGGCTGCCGATCTACCTGGTGAAGGTGGAATGTCTGTTTGACGCCTCCAAAGTCGTCTTCTTTTTCACGGCCCCCGGGCGGGTGGACTTTCGGGAACTGGTCAAGGACCTGGTCCAGGAATTCCGCACCCGCATCGAATTGCGCCAGATCGGGGTGCGCCACCGGGCCAAGATGGTGGGTGGTCTGGGCATCTGCGGGCGAGGCCTGTGCTGCGCCCACTTTCTCCGGGATTTCGAGCCGGTGAGCGTGCGCATGGCCAAAGAACAACAGCTCAGCCTCAACCCCAACAAAATCTCCGGCATCTGCGGCCGCCTGATGTGCTGCCTCACCTACGAGTACTCCTCGTACCAGGAACTCAGGAAGTCCCTGCCCAAGGTGGGGAAACGCCTCCAGGCCCCCGAAGGGGAAGGCAAAATCATCCGCTACAATTTTATCCGGGAAACCGTGACTTTAGAGATGGAAGACAGGCGGGAGGTGGAATTTACTTTCGTGGAACTGGGTATCGGCGACAGCGGGTCGGCAGTGGTGGTGGCGGTGGCGGAACCCGAGGAATAGCAAGATTCTCCCGGTGCTTAAGTTCCTTAGCTAATTTTTTTCAAAGTCACCCCTCACCCTAGCCCTCTCCCCTCAAAGGGGAGAGGGGATAAAACAGAAGCAGCCTTTGGCGAGTTCCAAGTTGCGTTAAGTTGCGCAATCGAGTGATCGGGTTGCCCTGATCTCCGGGCTTTTGCAGAAGAGGGCCGAGATGGACGAAGTCGATAGGACCCTGGACGCTTTAAGGGTCCAGATCAAGAAAGAAATTGTCGACAATTATTTTGCCGACCGGGTCTACCTGGAAGAGGATACGGAACTCCTGCACCAGGAAGTCCAGAGTTACGTTAAGGACCTGGACATTTTGCGCAAACGGTTTATGGCTCTGTACCATGCCTTGGGCTCCAAGGAGGCCTGCGTCCTGCTGATGGATGTTTTGAAAATCGAGGCCTGGCCGTTTTATCCGGAGTACTGCGACCTCTCGTCCCAGGGGCAATTGGACCTGCTTAGAGATTGCCGGCCCCGCGGCCTCACCGCTTACCGCCGCTTCCGCAATCTGATTTTTGACCTATACGAACGTCTGCAGCAGGAAAGCGTCAAGCTTAGCGAGGCTTACGCCAAAATCCAGACTCACCTGAAACTCCTCAACGAAGATATCAACAAGTATAATCTCTCCTATGATTTTGGCCTGATTGCAGCCCAGATCGAGGCCATGGATGGCGGCCGGGACGAATCCATGTGCGGGGGCCTGTTGGCCCCGGAACGGGAGGAGCTTTCCACCCGCATGCGTTTCAAGCGCCAGAAGTTGACCGACGAGGAACTGCCGCCGGTGGCGGCCCTACCGCCCCTGAAGGAGATCCAGAGGAAACTGGACAGCCTGGCAGGAAAAATTTATCTGCCGGAATTCTGTTGCGGATAAGCCAGTTGCGCTTTTAACAACTTTAAACCTCCGCATCCTTAAACCGTTGTAAGGACAAGTCAGGTTGGGAGCACCGCGGCTAAAAACCAAAGGAGGGTAAAACCATGATGAGCAGGGTCATGCGTTTCCTGGCTATCGCCGTGATCGGCTGCGGCCTTTTAGGCTGCGCCAATTATTATAGCGTCAAGGTCAACGGCTACACCGGCCCCGGCGCCACCGGGGAGATCAAGTCCGGGGGCACCTTTTTTGTCATGGAAAACAAGGAGGCCAAGAATCCTCTGTTGGAGCAGGAAATCAGGGATAAAATCACGCGGCTCCTTCAAATACGAGGCTATCCTGTCACCACTAAATTCGATAAGGCCGATTATTACCTGTTCTTCAGCTATGGCATGGGCGAGCCGAAGAGCGTCACCGTAGTCACGCCGGATTACGGCTGGGGCTGGGGCGGTGGCGTGGGGTTCGGCGGCCCAGGCTGGTACTCCATGAGTGGGCCTTGGGTGAGCTATGCGCCGTCAGCGACATCCACCATTTATGACCGCTGGCTCTTGATCAATGTAGTGGAAGGCCCCGCCTACCGGGCCAACAAGGAGTCGCGCCCGGTGTGGGTGGGGGAAGCCAAGAGCCTGGGGGCTTCCTCGGACCTCCGGGTGGTGCTTAACTATCTGCTGGTGGCGGATTTTCAAGAGTTCGGCAAGAATACCGGCAAGGCCATCACCGTGGATCTGAAGCAGGATGACCCCGCGGTTTTTTCCCTTACCCATTAACCGGGAAATCTAGACAGGATTTTCATTGGGCAAATTTGTAACCGAGTTGCGGGGTTTTTTCCGGCATCGCCTTTGGCAGGATGAAGGCCGGAGTCCCGGGAAGCTCCTGGCCCTGAAGTGCCTGCGGGTCCTGGTCCTGTCGGCTCGCGGCCTGATCCGCAACCAATCCCTGGTGCGCGCCTCGTCGTTGGCCTACGCCACCATTTTAGGCTTTATCCCTTTATTCGCCCTGCTTTTTGCCATCTTACAGGCCATCGGCGTCCCGCGCCTGATCGCGACCTACACCCTGGAGCACCTGGCGCCGGGGTCCCGGCAATTCGCCACCCAGATCCTGGAATACATCGAAGCCACCAAGGTGACCTCCCTGGGGGTCTTCGGAGTGGTAGCGCTGCTCCTGGACCTGGTGATCGTCATGACTAACGTGGAGAAAGCCTTCAACAAAACGTGGCAGGTCTCCCGAACCCGCCCCTGGAGCCGCAAGGTCAGCGATTACCTCAGCATCTTTCTGATCTTCCCCATCCTGATGGCTGCAGCCCTGTCGTTTTCCACCTCCTTATGGGGGATTCAACACATCATCCAGGTCTTGTCCGGCATCATGCCGGCCATCTTCTTTACCGCCACCCGTTGGCTGGTTTCCCTGGGCCTGCTGTGGTTTGCCTTTATCTTTATCTATCTGGTCATGCCCAACACCCGGGTTAAGTTATGGTCCGCCGTGCTGGGGGGCGTTATCGGGGGCACTGTCTGGCAGGTGGCCCAGTGGATCTTTACCGCCATTCAAGGCGGCGCGGCCTACTATAATGCCATTTATGGGGCCTTGTATAATCTCCTTTTCCTGTTCATCTGGATGTTTTGGTGCTGGCTTATTCTCTTGTTCGGAACTGAGGTTGCCTTCGCCCACCAGAACCTGGACTATCTCACCGATAAGCAACGGCAGCCTATCCCACCCCCGGAGCCGGTGGACGAATACCTTTGCCTGGCTGCGCTGGTGAGTATCGGGGCCAGGTTCCGGCAGCGGCAGCCTCTGCTCTCTCTGAACGAACTGAGCCGGATACTGCCCCGAGGCGACAACACAGTTCATCAGGTTACCAAAGCGCTCCAGGATTGTAATTTGGTGGTGGAGGTGGTACCGGACCGGCCGAAATCCTCCCCCCGGTTCATGCCCAACCTACCCCTGGATAAGGTTACGGTCAAGGAGGTATTGGAGTGCCTGCGGGCATCCCGGGGCACGACCTTGGCAGTCGAGCCCCGCCTGGTAAAGGTTCTGCAACCTCTGCTGGAGAACTCTTGTCCCGCCGGCTGGCAGACCCTCACCGTCCAGAGCCTGGTAGAGTCTTTTATTGAGGACGGAGCACAGGCGGAGAAAAATTTGGGTTAAATGGCACGATAATTACCAAACCCCGCGCCGGTTGAGCCGGTGTTGTGATAATGTGTCAACGAATTCAGGGGGAAGGCGATGACGCCCAAGCGCAAGTATCACTTTTATTGGGGATTATTAGGGAACCTGGAATTAGGCAGGCCCAATCTCGGACCCACCTCCCGATTAGAAGTCTACCGTCTCATGCAATTTACCTTGCGAGATGTCCTGGAACAACACGTGGGCACCGATAAGGCCGATCTGGTTTTTTATGAGGCGGGCAGACTGGCGGGTAGCCAATTTTATCAGAACCTGCTGGGTCAGGTGGCTGATTTCGATGCCTTCATCAAGCTCATCCAGAGCACCTTCAAAGAATTGGGCATCGGCATCTTTCGGGTGGAACAGGCCGATCTCGACACGAACTCTTTCGTCTTTACGGTCTCCGAAGACCTGGACTGTTCCGGCCTGCCGGAACTGGACTACGAAATTTGCACCTATGATGAAGGGTTTATCGCGGGCTTGTTAGAGAGCTTTTTGGGAAAGGGCTTTGTGGTGAAAGAGGTGGACTGCTGGTGCACCGGGGATCGCACCTGCCGGTTTACCGCCAAGGCGGTGGATTAGTCTGGCTCCAAACCCAGGAGAAGTAGTACGCTATGAACAAGGAGAGCCTGGTCGAACTCAGGCGTCAGCTTGACGCCGCGATAAACTCCGAGACCTCCGAGGGCTACGCCGGCCTGGCGCCAGGGCTGGCTGAAGCTTTGCGGCGACTGGACCCATCGCCTACTTCTGCTGCACCCGCCGATGCTTTGGAACCTGCCCTTAAGGCCCTGGAAGATGCCTGGCTCAAAGGTTTCGCCCCCACTGCCCCCTTGCCGGGGAGGCCGGAACAGCAAGCGCGGCTTGCCCGGTTGCTTACCGATGTGCTGGCGGTGCAAGACTTTGCCCGCTCTTTGGCGAAAGGGGATTTGTCGCCGACATTGAAATCCAAAGGCGCGATGGCCGGCGGCCTCAAATCGTTGCAGGCCAGCCTGCGCCATGTCACCTGGCAAACCCAGATGATCGCCAAAGGCGATTTCAGTCAACACATCGACTTTATGGGGGAATTTTCCGAATCCTTTAATGCCATGACCCGGAACCTGGCTGCGGCTCGGGATGAACTCCAACGCCACGGGGAAGAATTGGCCCAAGCCAATGCCAGCCTCAAGAGCGAGATTGCCGAGCGGAAGTCCGCCGAAAACCGCATCCAAGACCTTAATTGCCAGTTGAAACAGAAAGTTGCCGACTTGGAGGCAGCCAATCAGGACATGGAAGCCTTCAGCTATTCGATCTCCCATGACCTGCGGGCTCCCTTGCGGGCCATCGCGGGCTATGCCCGGATATTCAGAGAGGACCACGGCCACCGTCTCGATGCGGAAAGTCTGCGGCTACTCACGGTGATCTCCGACAACGCCCGGCTCATGGGCAAGCTTATTGACGATATCCTGGCCTTTGCCCGATTCGGCCGGCAGGAGGTTAAGAAAACCGATATCGACATGACGGCCCTGAGCCAAACCGTTTGTGCGGAGCTCAAGGGGTGGGAACGCAAACGGGAGGTGCGTCTTACCCTGAAGGAAATGCCGCCGGCATATGGGGACCAGACCCTGATTCGCCAGGTTTTGGTGAATCTTTTGACCAATGCCCTCAAATTCACCGAGCCCAAAGCAGACGCTACCATTGCTTTAGGGGGATGGAGTACGGGGGCTGAAACGGTTTATTCAGTCACGGATAACGGGGTCGGGTTTGACATGAAGTATGTGGACAAGTTATTCAACGTGTTCCAAAGATTGCACCTGAGTTCCGAATTTGAGGGGACTGGGGTGGGTCTGGCCATTGTTCAAAAAATTATTCACCGGCATGGCGGCCGGGTTTGGGCCGAAGGGCAGGTAAATGAAGGGGCCAGCTTTTATTTCTCTCTGCCCCAGGCTTAAAACCCGTTTTGCGTTTTTGGTTTTTGGTTTTTCGTTAAAATAGGTCGAAATTGCGTTAAGTTGTATGAGTTGACGCATGGGAGGAGATTGAACGCCATGAAACCACCCGCCGACTACCGGGAACGCTCTTTGAAGATCCACGGGATGATTTGCGCCAAGTGCGGCCGGGAATTCACCCAGCGAAACCGGAAGCTCTTGACGGTGCATCACAAGGACGGCAATCACTTAAATAATCCCTTGGATGGCTCCAATTGGGAAAATCTCTGCGTCTATTGCCATGAAGACGAACACAGCCGGAAGCTTTTGGGGGATTATCTCAATAAGGAATAAGCGTGAGGTTAGGCGGCCCCCTACCCTATCCCGAACTTGCAACAAGGATAAGTTCAAATCACCACGAATAATCCGGGGAGTAAGCATGAAACCGAAATCTTGGCAGATAGTCTGCATGGCGGCGGTGCTAGGCTTGGCCCTCACCGGACCGGCATGGACTCAGGTTGACGCGGCTCTCACCAAGAAGATGGTGGAGAGCTACGACTTGCTGGAGGCAGGCAAACTGGCTCAGGCCCAGGAACTTTACGATGAGATTCTGAAAAAGGACCCGGGCAATCCTCTGGCCTTGAATAATCTGGGGGCTATTAAGGTCAAAGAGCACAAATATCCAGAGGCCTTAAAATACCTGGAACAGGCCCTGCCTCGGGCTCAAGGGTATAAGATCAACGTCAACCAGGTGTGCGCCGTGGACGGTATCTGTCTGGCCTTCCGCCCCTTGCAGGAGGTTTACGGAGACACGGAGCTCACGCCCCTGATCAAATTCAATATCGATATGGTCAAGGCCCGGCTGGCTACCCGGTAATCGATATCGGCCCCGGTTATTTCTTGGCTGCAGCCTCCGCCGCGGCCAGTTTTTCCTGGAGGTACGAGGCCATGGCAGCGTCCGGGGGCTTTTCCAAGAGCTTGCGCCAGTAGACTGCGGCCTGTCCGGGGTCTTTGGCCTGGTCGTAAAGCATGGCCACCCTGCTTATAACCTCGTTCCGCATGGGGCCAACAGACTGCTCCACCAAAGGCTTCAACACTTCGGCCGCCTTTTTGTAATTGCCCATACCTTCGTAGCAATAACTGAGACTTTCGGTAATCAGGAAATCCCAGCCCGGGTCGCGGCCATCCAGGAGCGATTCATAGGCCTGGGCGGCTTCGCTGTACAACTGGAGATTGTAGAGGAGGTTGCCCCGGAGGAGTTGCGCTTCCCGGGCCGCTGGAGTGCCGGGATGTTCCTTGATAAATTTTTCCAGGTCGGTGGCTGCGGCCACGGCAGGGATATTGAGGTCGATCTTGGGGGTCACCTGGGTCAAGGCTACGGCGGCCTTTTCGTCCCGGCTGGCCTGCATCCTGGCCTTGATGCCCCAGGCGCCCAGGCCCAAGGCGATCACTACCACTGCCAACACCAGCCACTTCGCATATGGTTTCAGCCGTTCCAACCGGAGCTCGGCCCAGTCCCTCAATCCTTCGGGGCTGTCAATGACTACGCGGTGCTTGGGGGTTATTTTAGCCATGTGGGTCTCCTGAATATTTTTGTGTCTAACATAAATGAGTGAGTTCATATAAAAAACAAATTGCCATTGTCTCGTATGGGGGACCTGCGTGTCCCCCATAAGGGCGCACACGCAGGTGCGCCCCTACAATTGGACTAATCTTAGGTATTCGCCAACTCCCGCACCAGTTCACAACCACGCTCGCCGTGGCCGGTGAAGGTGAAGCGGCGGTCGTTTACGCCGGTGACTTCCAGGTCGACTTCCAGGTAATCGCCGGGGAGCAAGGGGGCCAATCGCTTCGCCCATTCCACCGCCACCACCTGGTCGCCGGAGAGGTATTCCTCCAGGTCCGGGAGCAACTCCGGCGGGAGGTCTTCCAGGCGGTAGAGGTCCAGGTGCACCAGGGTCAGGCGGCCGGGATACTCATGCACCAGGGCGAAACTGGGGCTGGCGACCAGATCGGGCGGTATTTCCAGACCCTCAGCCAGGCCGTGGACAAACTCGGTCTTGCCGCTGCCCAACTCGCCGTTTAAGGCCACCACATCCCCCGGGGCCAAAAGCGCTCCGAGCCGGGCCGCGAGGGCGCGGGTGTCTTCGGGACTGTGGCTGACCCGATGGTATAGCCTCATTTCCATATCACCTGAATTCGAATAATATCCTGTAAGTCCGGGGATAAACGGAAAAGCCAAAATCCCCCTAAATCCAATGCTGTTCACTTAAGCATTGGCGATTTCTGATCGGCTGTAGGGGCGGGGTTTCCCCGCCCAACCCGTGGCACATTTAAGCCAGGGGCGGGGAGACCCCGCCCCTACAATTGTTTAAGTGAACAGCATTGCCCCTAAATCCCCCTTTTCAAAGGGGGACTTTCAAAGCACCCCACTCTGCTCTGAAAATGAATCTCGTAGGGCGCGTCTTACGCGCCAAAAATGGTGCGTGAGACGCACCCTACTTTAATTTTCATGGTTTTGAGTGTTCCCTTGGAACATGAATGGCTCGTTAAGAAGGATCGGGAGATTTTCCCGAAATTGCGGTGAAGCCTGCTTCTGCACAGGAGAGACGCCTGTGCCACCAGGTGAGCGCAATTTCGCTTCACACGCCGGGTTCTTGGGCCATGGCCCGGACCAGGTCCATCTTGCCGATGATGCCCACGAGCTTCGTCCCTTCCACTACCGGAATGGTGTGCACCTTTTGTTTGGCCATGAGGGCCGCGACCTTGGAAACCGGCGTGTCCGGGGCCACGGTGACGGGGTTCTCGGTCATACAGTCGCCCACCGTGGTGCCCAGCATTTTTTCCACTTTGTGAAAGAGGTGGGAGGGAATCTGGAGATAAATATGGAAGTCCAGGATGTTGATGGCAGGGGGCAACTCCAGGTCCCGGGCCCGCTCCACCAGGTCGCTCTGGGTGATGACCCCCACCAGGCGGCCGTCTTGGTCTACCACGGGCACGCCGCCGATTTTGCGGTTTTCCAACAGCTTGGACAACTCCGAGATGGAGGTCTCGGGGCCGACCGTGAGGACGTCAATGGTCATGATATTACGCGCTTGTAGCATATATCTTCCTCTGTCAGGGGTATTTGTCCCTGCATGAATTCTGCCAACATGGAGGGAAACACGGTTAACAAGTCGCCGGCGATCATCCCCCGGGGACCGTAGCGGCTGACAAAATAATCGGCGGCCAGGCCGTGGAGATAGACACCCAGGCGGGCCGCATCCCAGGGAGTCAGGCCCTGGGCCAGGAATCCGCCGATGAGGCCGGTGAGCACATCTCCTGTGCCGCCGCTGGCCAGGGCTGGATTGCCCGTGGGGTTGAGGCTGACACGGCCATCTGCTGCCGCCACCAGGGTCTGGACCCCTTTGAGCACCAGGGTAATGCCGAATTTAGCCGCGGTTTCCCGGGCCAGATCCAGACGCCGGGCCTGCACTTCCGGGACGGACAACCCCAGCAACCGGGCCATCTCGCCGGGGTGAGGGGTGAGCAGCCGGGGGCCCGCGGCGTCTTTTAAACAAGAACTATCCGCGGCCAGGTTGTTGATGCCGTCGGCGTCGATGACCATGGCCTGGGGTAAGTCATGGGCCAGCCGGCAGACCAGTTCCCGGGTCTCCGGGTGGGTGCCCAGACCCGGCCCGATAGCCAGGGTAAAATTCTCCCCCAGGAAATCCCGGATCGGCCCCAAGGCCGTTTTTCCCAAGGCCCGGACGCCCACGGCCTCGGGCAGGGGCACGGTCATGGCTTCGGTGAGCTTCACCTCCATAATATCGTTGAGGCTGGCTGGAATCCCAAGGGTTACCAGCCCGGCCCCGGCCCGGAGTGCGGCCTCGGACGACAGGGTGGCAGCCCCGGTTTTGCCCTCAGAGCCCGCCAGAACCAGGAGATGTCCGAAGGTCCCTTTGTTGCTGCCGAAGGGCCGGGACGGTAAGAGCGCCCGCAGGTCCGAGGCCTCGGCCAGTTCCAGGTTCACGTCCCGGGCAAGATCCGGCGGAATGCTGATATCCACCTGCCAGAGGCGGCCCACATAATCCCGGCCCGGCGGCACGATTTGGCCCAGTTTGGGCCAGCCGTAGGTCACGGTGACGTGAGCTTTCAGGGCCACCCCCAGCACCTCGCCGGTATCGGCGGAAAGCCCGGTGGGGATATCCACCGCCAACACCGGCGCCCGCAGGTGATTGAGGCGCTCGATCAAATCGGCCATTAAGCCTTGGACCGGGGAGTTGAGGCCGGTGCCCAAAAGCGCGTCCACGATGAGGCCGGCTTTGGCCAGGCGATGGATGACGGGGTTTAAGTCGGCATCGGTGAGGACTTCTTCGACCATAACCCCCAGGTGAGCCAGAATATCCAGGTTAACCCGGGCATCGCCGCGCACCTGAGCCCGCTCCCCCAAAAGAAATACGGCCACCGGGAGGCCGGCATTGGCCAGGCAGCGGGCCACGACAAAGCCGTCGCCGCCGTTGTTGCCTCGTCCGGCCACCACCGCCACTTCCCCCTCAAGGGCAGGAAATTCCCGCCTAAGAATCTGGTAGGTGGTCCGCCCGGCATTTTCCATGAGGACCAGGGAAGGGATGCCAATATCCTGGATGGCCCGGCGGTCCAACTCCCGCATCTGGGATGCCGTCACGAGTTTCATGTTTTAACCTTGGCTTGAATTTTGGGTTTTAAGATAACACAGCGGTGGGGGTAAATCCAGGTTTGGGAGGTAGTTGTCAGCTTTCAGCCAATACAGGGAATTGCAGAAAATGGAGGTATGGAGAGGTGAAAAACTGCCTCGCAACAACCCGTATCTTCAATACAGTCGCTACGCCTAGACCATGCACAGGCGAGACGCCTGTGCCACCAATTCTGAGTAAGATGCACCTGGAGCGATTCATTTTTTTTCCTGGCTGAAAGCTGAAGGCTGACCGCTGATAGCTTCTTCATGAAAAGACGGCCCGGCGCGGGGGATAATCATGTTGACGCAGGGCTTTTGGATTGATAAATTTTACAGTGTAGAAATCGTCTGTTCAATATCAAGGCAACTGTGATCATCATCATCGATTATCATGCCGGCAACCTCACCAGCGTGGTCCGGTCTTTCAAGGCCCTGGGGGTGGAGGGCACGGTGACCCGGGACCCGGCGGTGGTGGCAATGGCGAGCCGCGTCGTTTTTCCAGGGGTCGGAGCGGCCGGCAAGGCTATGGCGACGCTTAAGGAATTGGGTCTGGATCAGGCCCTGCGCCAGAGTTTTGCCCGGGGCATTCCCATCCTGGGTATCTGTTTGGGGGCGCAAATCATCCTAGAGGCCAGTGACGAAAACGACACCACCTGCCTGGGCCTGCTGCCAGGCCGCACCCGGTTACTACCCAAAACCGAGAATCTGAAGATCCCCCACATGGGCTGGAACCGAGTGCGCTTTCTCAAGGATCACCCGGTATTTAAGAATTTACCGCAAGGCGCCGAATACTATTTTGTGCACAGCTACTATCCGAACCCGGCTCAGGCGAACATGGTTCTGGGCGTGACAGATCACGGCGGGGAATTTCCCAGCGCCATTGGTTGGCGCAACCTGGTGGCAACTCAGTTTCACCCGGAGAAAAGCGGCCGCTTTGGGCTACAGATCCTCGAAAACTTCCTGGCCTGGGACGGTTTAAGTGCTGAGTAAACGGATCATTCCCTGCCTGGACGTCCGGGATGGCCGGACCACCAAGGGCATAAAATTTAAGAACAATGTGGATATCGGCGATCCGGTGGCCATGGCCCGGCTCTACTATGAAGCCGGGGCCGATGAACTGGTGTTCTACGATATTACCGCTTCCAGTGACCGCCGCAACATCATGATCGATGTGGTGAGGCGTGTGGCCGCGGAGATCCTCATCCCCTTTTCGGTGGGGGGCGGTATCCGTAATTTGGGCGATATGCGGGACGTGCTCCTGGCCGGGGCCGAAAAGGTGAGCGTCAACAGCGCCGCCATTCTTGACCCCCCGCTGATTACCAAAGGGGCCGAGGCCTTCGGCAGCCAGTGCATTGTTTTAGGCATGGATGTAAAGAAGGTCACCCCCTCCCCTACCATCCCTTCGGGGTATGAAATGGTGATTCACGGCGGGCGCACCCCCATGGGGATCGATGCCCTCTGGTGGGCCCAGGAAGCGGTTCGGCTGGGGGCCGGGGAGATTTGCCTCAACTCCATCGATGCTGACGGCACCCAGGCGGGTTATGAGCTGACTCTCACCCGGATGATCTCGGAGGCCGTGCCCATTCCGGTGATAGCTTCAGGCGGCGCCGGCACTCCCGACCACCTCCGGGAGGTTCTCACTGAGGGACGGGCGGATGCGGCGCTCATTGCTTCCATGGTCCATTACGGCACCTATACTATTGCGGGCATTAAAGAGTATCTGAACCAGCACCATATCCCCGTTCGCCTGGTCTGGTAAGAGCCTTAACCTGACCCAAGAAGGATGCCATTGAAAGATCAGTTCGACAGGAACTTTGCTGAACAGCCGGAAGAGCTGCCAGAGATTCTAGAGCCCGAGATCGAAGCGGACCATGAAGAAGAAGCTGAAGCAGCTTTACCGATCCCCAGCGATCTCGACCTGGTGCAACGCTACATCAGGGAGGCCAACCGGTTTGCCCTGCTGACCCCGGAGGAGGAAAAAGCCCTCACCACTTTTTTCCATGAGAGCGGCGATAAGGAAACCGGCTCCCGGCTAATCACCAGTAACCTGAGGCTGGTGATCAAGATTGCCCTGGAGTTCCAGAAATACTGGATGAAAAACTTGCTGGACCTGATCCAGGAAGGCAACATCGGTCTCATGCACGCCATCAAGAAGTTCGACCCCTACCGGGGCATCAAGCTGTCCTATTATGCTTCCTTCTGGATTAAGGCGTACATCCTCAAGTTCATCATGGATAACTGGAAGCTGGTGAAGATCGGCACTACCCAGTCCCAGCGCAAACTTTTTTACAACTTGAAGCGGGAAAAAGAGAAGCTTCGGGCCCAGGGATTTGAGCCGGGCCCCAAACTCCTGGCCGACGCCTTGAACGTGCGGGAGGAAGAAGTTATCGAGATGGACCAGCGCCTGGGAGGATGGGAGCTGTCCCTGGACGCGCCTTTAAAAGACGGGTCCGACGAGTATCACAAGAATTTCTTGCCGGCCACCGACCCCCACGTGGAAGAAGTGTTGGCCCAAGCGGAATTGAAAGGTATGTTCCGCCGGAAGTTGGAAGAGTTTCGCCACGAACTTAATGAGAAAGAACTGGATATTTTGGACCTGCGCCTGTTGGCTGAAAAGCCCATGACCTTGCAGGAGATCGGGGCTCGCCACCACATCTCCCGGGAGCGGGTGCGTCAGATCGAAGACCGCCTCATTAAAAGATTGCGGCAGCATCTCAAGAATGAAATCGCTGATTGGGAAGATTATCGGACCCCTATAGGAGATTAGGTTCCTTTGGGGGCATCTCCTGGAAAAATTTATAGAATATCCAATGTCAAAAGTGATCGGTTTTTTATCTAGTAATAAATCCTGGCTGCGGCTGCGGCCTTGGGGGATTCTGGGGCTGTGCGTGTGCCTGATGACGGGCTGCGCCTCCCTGGGCAAAGTGACAGCCCTGGCGACCGGAGGCGGAACATCGCCGGAAACGTCGAAGAGTCAGTCATATTATCACTTTCTCAAGGCCCAACAACTGCTGGTGGCCGATGACGTGGCCGGGGCCATCCAGGAATATAAGATAGCCCTGGAAAATGATCCTGATTCTCCGTACCTGGAGATGGAGCTGGCCGCCCTCTACCAACGCCAGGGTGATGTCAAAGAAGCCCTGGCCCATGCCCAAAAATCCATCCAATTAGACCCCAAACAGCAAGAAGCCTATTTCCTCCTGGCCGGCCTCCACGTGGGTCTGAACCAGTTGGATGATGCTACCCGGGAATACGAGCGTATTTTGCGGTTAGATCCGGATAACCGGGAAGCCCGTCTCTTTTTAGCCACCCTCTATGCCCAGCAGCGGCGCTATCCCCAAGCCATTCATGCCATCCAGGAACTTTTGCGGTTGGACCCCCAACTGGTAGTGGGTTACTACTATCTGGGGCGCATCTACCTGGAAACTGATCGTCTGGCGGATGCGAAAAAGGAATTCATGCGGGTCCTCACCATGGATCCCCAATTCGTGCCGGCGATGTTCGATCTGGGGTCCACCCTGGAGCGGGAGCGCCAGTACAGCCGCGCCCTGGCCATATATCGCCGCATCATCAACCTGCAACCCCGCAATAGCCGGGCCTGGGCCAGTATCGGCCGCCTGTATCTGATCATGAACCGTTACGGTGAGGCCCAGAAGGTCTTTCATAAAATCCAAGACCTGGAGAAGAATGACCCGGCCACAAATTTTAACATCGCCCTTATCTGCCTGGAGCAGAAGCTGCCGGACGACGCCATCCGGCTCTTCCGCCCACTCTTGAGCCACCCCCGCTACGAAAATCGGGCTCGCTATTTCATCGGCATGGCCATGGAGGAAAAGGGTGATCTGAAGGCGGCTATCCGTGAATACCAACTGGTAGAGCGGCATTCCGAACATTTCGTCCAGTCCCGGCTGCGGATGGCTTACCTCAATTTTCAGATGGGCGACAAAGAAAAGGCCCGGCAGATCCTCAATGAACTTCAGACCCTGGCCCCCAATCAGGAAGAGGTTTATCTTACCAAGTCTTACTTTTTTGAAGAAGATAACCAGTGGGACCGAGCCATCCAAGCCCTCAAGGCAGGGCTCGACAAGGTGGAGCGGCCGGCGGAAATTCATTTCCGTTTGGCGGTGCTCTATGAAAAACAGAATAAGCGCGACGACAGTATCGAACAGATCAAGAAAGTCCTGGAATTGGACCCCAACAATCCCGATGCCCAAAATTTTCTCGGTTACACCTATGCCGAGAAGGGCATAAATCTCGATGAGGCGGAACGGTTGATCCGAGAGGCCTTGCGGGCCAAACCCAACAGCGGCCAGATCATTGACAGCCTGGGGTGGGTCTTGTATAAGAAGGGCCAATATGCCAAAGCGGTGGCCGAGCTGGAGCGGGCTCACCACATCATGCCTCAGGACAGCACCGTGGCAGAACATTTAGGGGATGCCTATTTCCAGCAGAAGCGTTACCGGGATGCCTTGCGTATCTATCGTCGGGCCCTGGCCATGGAGAATGCCAACAAATCTGAATTGAACAAAAAAATTAATCAGTTGGAAACTCTCCTGAAGGAACGAGCCCATTGAAGCGGAACCTCTTCTGGCCGGCGTTGCTGATTCTCCTCCTGCTGGGGGGGTGCCGGGCTCTGCCGCCGTCTCCGCCGCCGGTGACGGGAATCTCCTCTGAAGAGTTACTCTTGCGCCTCAGGTCCCGGCAGCAGCACGTCCAGTCCTTTCAGGCTAAAGGCCGTATCACCTATTTGTCCCCCAAGCAGAATTATTCGGGCACGGCCCTGCTCATCGGTCGCCTGCCAGCCAGTCTTAAGGTGAATATCCTGGATTTCCTGGGCCGCACCATCTTAAGCTTCGCCACGGACGGCACCGAAGTCAAGATACTGTCCCCCCATGAAAACAAGCTCTTGCGCGGCCCGGCCACTCCCGGGAATTTGGCCGCGTTCATTCCCCCCACGGTCAGTCTGCCTCAGACCTTGCGCCTGCTGGTAGGAGCCTTGCCTTTAAGCCCCGGCCCCCCGGACCGCTTTGACTACGAGAGCGCCACGGGCCGCTACCGGCTGGAATGGGGCCAGGGCGGCAAACTTCAGGAACGTCTCTGGGTAGATGCTCAGGGGCTCTATCCGGTGGCCGAGGAGTGGTTCGGCGGCGCGGCAGAACCGCGTTTTACGGCGGAACTTGCCGACTTCGGCGCCTTGACCCCCGATCTCCCCGAAAAAATTACCCTGAAGACCACCACGCCGAAGATGGAACTGCGCCTGGTCTATCGAGACCTCAAGCTCAATCCGCCTTTAACCCCGGCCGAGTTAACCCTGACGCCGCCGCCCGGCGTGACTGAGGTTTCCTTGGGGAAGTAGGTGGCTTTCAGCGGTCAGCCGTCAGCTTTCAGCTAAAGAACCAAATGGCCAGGAGCAATATCTTGCTTCAATCTTTATCCCCTCTCCCCCAATGGGGGAGAGGGTTAGGGTGAGGGGGAAGTAATCTTCTTTCAAGCAATTAAAGGCTTATAACTTTATGAAATTCCTGGTGGATCAGCCTCTGGGCGGCTTGGCCAAGTGGCTGCGCTTTTGCGGCTTTGACGCCAGCCTGGTGCGCCTGGCCGCGGATCAGCCTCAGGGCTGGCCACCGCCCCAACCCCAGATTCACATTTTGACTCGCCAGAAAAATTGCGAACGCCTCAAGCGCCCCGACCTTCTGGTCCTGGCCGCGGGTGAGCCCGAAGCCCAGTTGGAAGAGGTCATGCGGCGCCTGCACATCTCGCCCCGCCACCTCAACCCCTTGAGCCGCTGTAGCCACTGCAACGAGCCCTTAATCCCGCTCGACCGGGATCTGGTCCAAGGCCGGGTTCCAGAGCATGTCTTCCATTACCAACGGCAGTTCTCGGAGTGCCCCCGGTGTCACCGGGTCTATTGGCCCGGCAGCCACATCAGGGGCATCACCAAAACCCTGCGGGAGAAGCTGGAAAAATTAGCCACCGAGACTTGAGGGAGAACCGTATGGTTTCATGAGGAAATTTTCCTATTTTCCTTAGTGGCTTGGCTTGCACCTGAATCAACAATTCTTATATTAAATTCAGTTTGATGCCCGGATTTAGTCAGGAGGCCTCACCACCTTCGCTTAAGCCCGCAGAGTTCCAGATGATTCTGGGTCATCCACCACCACCGTGCCGCAGGAGGTGTCTATGAATGGGGACTTGAAGGAAAAGGCCGCCACCGGTCTCAAAAAAACTTGGTGCAGCTCCTGGACTTTCGCGCTCAATACCGGGCGACGGATCAAGATTCTGGGTCGTAAAGGGCTGAGGTATTGGCAGCAGAGAAAAATTAATAAGGCCATGGCGGCGTTGGGGGTCAAAACCTTTCAGGCCCTGGAGCGGGGGGAGGGCAACCCCTTGGTCGCGCCCGAAGTCAATGCCGCGGTGCAAAAAGCCAAGGATTTGAAGTACGTTAGAGAAAAGAACGAGCTAGCCATCCAGGCTATCCGGGAAAGGATTCAGTCGTCGTGCGTCTTTGCCACCCCCGACCAGCCGGGCGCCATGGAAGAAAATCCTGAAGTGCCAAGTTGAGAAAAGCGGTCAGCAGTTAGGGGGCAGCAAGAATTAGAAAATTGATGAACGCCGTCAAAATGTAGGGACGGGTTTTAAACCCGCCCCTACAGTCTTCCCTTCAAGGCGCGCCGCACTCTGCCGGGCTGCCTTTGAGCTTTTCCAGGGCGTGGGGCAGGGCCTGCGCCACTGCGGCCAGATTTTCCCGGGCACCCTTGGGGCTGCCGGGGAGATTGATGATCAGGGTGCTGCCTCGGATCACCGCCACCCCCCGGGAAAGCATAGCATGAGGGGTTATCGCCAGGCCCGCAGCCCGCATGGCCTCGGGGATTCCCGGCACCAGGCGCTGGGCCACGGTAAGCGTGGCTTCCGGCGTCGTGTCCCGGGGGCTTAAGCCGGTGCCGCCGGTGGTCAGGATCAAATCGAGGTTGTCATCATCGCTCCAAGATACAAGTTGAGCCGCGATGACGTCGGGCTCATCGGGCACTACTTGATAAGCGGCCACCGTAAAGCACCGGGAGTCCAACTGGCGGCCCAGCTCGGCTCCCGCGGTATCCTCCCGCTCCCCGGCGTGCCCCTTATCACTGACCGTCAGTATGCCCACCCTGAACATCCGTCACCTCGATCACATCGCCCGGCTTAACCACGCCTTCGCTGAGCACCCGGACAAAAACCCCTTCTTTGGGCATGACGCAGTCACCTACCAACTGCCGGATGGCGCAGCCTTTGTGGCAGGTCTTACCGATCTGGGTAATTTCCAACTCGACTTCGCCAACTTTCAACCGGGTCCCTACCGGCAGGGTCATGACTTCAAGCCCTTCAATGGTGAGATTTTCGGCGAAATCGCCGGGCTTGACGTTGGCCCCTGCGGCCACCATTTTATTGATGCTATCCAGTGACAACAGGCTGACCTGGCGAATGCCCCCTTCGGCATGGGCGTCGCCTTCCAGGCCGTGTTCCACCAGCAGCCGAGCCTGTGGCACGTTGTGCTTGACCACGCCTTTGCGGTCGCTGACGGAGACTGCGTGGATACGGCCGTGGAGTTTCTTTGATGAGTTTGACATAATAAAAAGATGAGGGTGCCGGGGCGGACACCAGGTCCGCCCCTACAGTAGGCTGGAAGGGGGCTATCAAGGAAGACAGGGGAACCACAAGCGAAACGCCTGTGCCACTAACCCCCCTAAATCCCTGACCCCTGCTTTATTCCTTCTCCTGGGCCGCCCTGGCTTCGGCGATAATCTTTTCCGCCAGGTGGGGCGGAACCTCGTCGTAGTGATCGAATTCCATCTCGTAGGTGCCCCGGCCACCGGTCTTAGAGATCAAATCCGGGGCATAGAGCAGCACTTCGGTCATGGGCACGTGCGCGGTGATTACCTGATAGCGCCCCTCGGCTTCCACGCCCAGGACCCGGCCGCGGCGTCCGTTGAGGTCACCGATGATATCCCCCATGTTCTCTTCCGGCACCGTCACCGTCATCTTCATAACGGGTTCCAGAATAGTGGGGTGGGCCTGCTCCATGCCCTTCTTGAAGCCCATGGACCCGGCGATTTTGAAGGCCATGTCCGAAGAATCAACATCGTGGAAGGACCCGTCGTAAAGAGACACCCGGAAGTCTACCACTGGGAAACCGGCCAGGATGCCGGTATTCTTGGCTTCGGCAATGCCTTTTTCCACCGAGGGGATGTACTGCCGGGGGATGGCGCCGCCGACGATCCTGTCGACGAACTCAAAGCCGCTACCCTTGGGTAAAGGCTCCATTTCCAGCCAGGTATCGCCGTATTGGCCCCGGCCGCCGGACTGGCGTTTATATTTGCCCTGGACCTTAACGGTGCCCTTGATGGTCTCCCGATACGGCACTTTGGGGGACTTCAGATTGACTTCCACTCCGAACTTGCGTTTCAGCTTTTCGGCGGTGGCTTCGATATGGACCGAACCGACGCCGGACAGCAGGATTTCCTTGGTTTCGGCGTTGCGGGTCAGGGCCAGAGAAGGGTCTTCTTCGATGAGCTTGGAAAACGCGGAGAAGACCTTGTCCTCTTCTCCCTGCTTCTTGGGCTCCAACGCAAAGGTGACCATGGGCCGGGATGGCGCAATGGCCGGGAGGACAAGAGGCTTGGCCTCGGAAGTCAGGGTATCGCCGGTGACCGTTTCCTTGAGTTTGGCCACGGCCCCAAAGGCCCCGGGACCGAGGCTGGGCACGGCCTTTTGGCCCTTGCCTTCGAGCAGGAAAAGCTGGCCGAAACGTTCCGGAACGGCCCGGTTGGCATTGAGGACCGTAGAGTCAGCGGTCATGGTGCCGGAGTAAATGCGAAAGATGGATAGGCGGCCGGCGTAGGGGTCGGCCACGGTCTTGAAGACCTGAGCGGCCAGGGGACCATCCGGGTCCGGCTCCAGGGCGACTTCCGCTTTGGTGGTGGGATGCTGTCCCTCAACCAGACCCCGGTCCTCGGGGGCGGGGAGATAAAGATTAATGGCGTCAAGCAGTTGGGGGCAGCCCAGGCTGGTCGCCCCGCACAGAACCGGGACAAAGTTGCCTTTCAAGGTCCCAACCCGCAGCCCCTGGTAGATCTCCTCGGGAGTGAGTTCCCCTTCTTCCAGGAATTTTTCGATCAGGGCATCGTCACTTTCCGCGGCAAAATTGAGCAGGTCGCTGCGCAATGCTTCCACTTCATCTTTCATGTCGTCGGGGATGGGACCCGCTTCCTGTTTGGCGCCACCGCCGGACGACAGGTAAGCCTTCTGACTGATTAAATCCACTACGCCCTTGAAATCGGCTTCCCGACCGATGGGAAGCAGGATGGGCACGGCCTGGACTTCCAACACGTCCCGGATTTCCTTGAGGACCCGCTGAAAATCGGCCCGTTCACGATCCATCTTACTAATGAAGACCAAGCGGGGCAGACTGTATTGGTTGGCCGTCAGCCAAACTTTTTCGGTGCCCACTTTGACGCCGTCCACCGCGTCCACCACGACCACGGCGGCGTCACTCACATGGAGGTTGGCCCGGGTATCGGACAGGAAATTGTCGTCACCGGGGGTGTCGGCCAGATAAACCGTGTGCTTTTTCCACTGATAATGGTGAAAAGCGCTGGAGATAGTAATTTTGCGCTTGATTTCTTCAGGCTCGTGATCGAGGACGGAACTGCCGTCATCGACTTTACCCAGCCGGGAAGTGGCCCCCGCCCCAAAGAGGAGGGCCTCGGCCAGGGAGGTTTTGCCGCAGCCTCCATGGCCGATTAATACTAAGTTACGGATCTGTGTGGTTTTGCCGGACATCAAACTCTCCCTCCCCTCAAGGTTGCCTCCCCGGTTCATCTATCAGACCGGGGCAACCTTTTAAAATTAACAGGTTTATCATGAAATCTCAACCGCTTTTACACAGTCTTTCTGGGTCTACGGGGGTGATGCAGAGAGAAATTTACGGCCATGGAGAGAAATTGCCCAGGGAATTGACAGGGAAAATTCTAGTTGATATAGTTTGAAGTTGTCGGGACGTGGCGCAGACTGGTAGCGCACCTGAATGGGGTTCAGGGGGTCGGAGGTTCAAATCCTCTCGTCCCGACCATAATTTTAAAATTATCTTGATGGGTTAACGTTCGCGAGACCGTTAACCTTTTTGTTTTTTTAGGAGAAAAGCTCGGGCAGCCGAGGGCGGCTACCCACACGAGACTTTCGTAGAGGTTTCGAAGTATCTATGCGGTGTCATTGAGGAGGGACGACTGATAAGAAAGAATGGGCTCATTCGATCAGCAGGCAGATCAAAGCAGCGGTGGGGGCAGGGTCTCCCCGCCTGTCTTAAAAGGGCATTTACTGGGCGGGGAAACCTCGCCCCTACAGCCAAATAGAAGTCAGCAAGGCTTAATTGAACAGCTTCACCTTTTCGTCATCCTGCCACGGCCTTAACGACAAAAAGGTGCGGGGTAGATAGCTTGCTCCACCTTGGGAGTATCGATAATCCGGCCTGGAGTGCCAACTTCCACCAAGTTATACAACTGCTCGGCATCGCCGATGGGCAGACGGATGCAGCCGGCGGAGTCGGCTTTACCGGGCAGAACCCCGCCGTGGATGTAATACGGCCCCTTGAGGTGCAAGCCCCACGGCATCCACGACTCATAGATGTTGGACCAATGATTCTCATCCTTGCCTTCGACTTGAAAATCGAACAGCGGCGTCCGTTGGTCCTCAGCCCCCGCGGATATGGGAAATACCCGCTGCAGATCGCCTTTGGAATAGAGCCCCAGAAAGCCCTTGCCGATATCCACCAGGAGGTATGCTTCATAGCTTTCCAGGGATGAGTCGGTGGCGGGGAAAATTTCCGGGACCCTGCGAAGATCCAGGGGGATCTTCAAGGTGTCGGCTGCGATGGAGTTGGGTTGCAGGGTCTTGGTCTTGATATAAGATGGATTGAGGGCGTTAAAAAAGCCGAGCCGGTTGCGGCAACGGGTGAAATCATTATTGAGAGTGGGGAGGCGCCGGCAGATGGCAGTAATGGAAGAGTCCGGTGGAATGGCGATCTCGACGAAAGGTACGCCGTAAGCCACACCTGAGTCGACCACCTCGAGTCCGGAGTTCTTCAACTCTTCGCAAAAATGACTGTAATCTTCCTCCTGTCCCCAGGCGGCGCCAGGCCCGGCGAACAGGCATAACAAAGCGAAAAAACACGTTAAGATGCGTGGCCAATTTTTCATATATTGCCCGGAGCAGAAAAATAATTTCATTCACTCCCACCCCAGCCCTCCCCCATCAAGGGGGAGGGAGGCAGCGGTGCCCAAGCAAAGCTTGGGCGGAAATTGGCGTTCCCAAGCTGGAGTTTGGGAACGAGAGCGTAAAAACGAGATTCTTCGCTGCGCTCAGAATGACAATCTCAGCCCAAGCGGTTTTAAAATGGCCTTTAGGCTCAATATGCTTGGAGCCTCACTATTTCTGCCGCTGGAGGTCGGTCCAATTGAGGCAGCTCCCCCGGTCAACCCGGCGCAGGGCTGCCCTCTGAGATAATCTAGATGATATCCCTATGATTTTGAAATATCTCTTTGTATTTACCGGTCCCTCGTTTATATTTAATGGTTGTAATTTTGACGAATCATTAAAGGAGGAGGCGTATCATGAAGTATGAGCATGTTCCTGACCATATTATTGAAATGTATGAAAAAATCAGATCTCAACATTTCCCTCAGTTGGTAAATTCCAAAATTTTATTCCTGATTAACAAGAAAAAGATGGTACGTAAGGGTAATATTGTTCTCGGTAAAATGATGAAACCTTCGGAGCTGGTAAAATTCTTATCCAAAGATGAAGCTCCCGAAGATGGTTACGACTATATCATGCTTTTGGATAGTAAATTAATTACAAATTGCGATGATAGTGACATTGTGAGGGTCTTAAGACACGAATTGAGACATACCTTTTATGATTCCGATAGTCTTAATCCATACAAAATCATAGATCATGACTTCAGTGATTTTTATGATGAAGTTGAATTAAACAAAGATGATCCAGCCTGGGCTAAAAGAGTGTCTCAAACCGTGTCATTGATGTATGACCAGGAAAAAGATCAGAAATAAGCAGCTTAGCTCCCTAACCTTGTGACCGCGGGCGCACTCAGAGCTTTTGGAGATAGCGGGCTTGGCCGACGGCAAAACCCATGGCCGCCGGCTTCGACTACGGCACGGGCTCACTGACTCTTAGCTGCTAACACCACCCGATTGCGGCCTGCGGCCTTGGCGCGGTACATGGCCTCATCCGCGGCCTTGAGCACGTCATCAGTCGTCGTGCCATCCTTCGGGTAAACGGCCACTCCCATGGATATCGTGATCTTATCCAGGAGCTGTCCCCGATAATCCACCTGGAGGTTTGATACTCCCAGTCTGAACTGTTCGGCTCTCATCAGGGCAACGTCCAGGGAAACCTCCGGCATGATCAACACGAATTCTTCCCCCCCATACCGGCAGGCAATATCTCCGCCCCGGATGTGGGACTTAAGGAACCCCGCCAACGCCTGCAACAGGCGATCGCCGGCCTCATGACCAGAGGCATCATTAAGGCGTTTGAAGTGGTCAAGATCCAGCATCATGACCACTAAAGAGGTACCCTTGCGTTGGGCGCGCAGGATTTCCCTGTCCAGGGTCTCTACCAGATACCGGCGGTTAAAGAGGTCGGTAAGGGGATCATGGATGGCCTGATGGTGGAGAGTCTCTCTCAGGCTGATGTTGGCCAGGGCCAGGGATAATTGATCTTTTACGGTTTTGGCCAGAACTTTAAGTTGCTCAGACCCTCCTGCCGGAAGTTCGCCCGGCGCCTGCAAGCGTAACAACCCCAGGGTCCTCTCGTGGGTTTGCAAGGGCAGGCAGGCGGAGAAGCCTTCCAACCGGGAAAGGAGATGACAGCAGGCCATTTCCTCCTCAAGCCCCTCCCCAAAATAGAGTACTCCGTGCCGGATGGCCCAGCATTCATGTGGAGTAACGTCGTGGGCTTCCGGTCGAAGTGTCCCCCAAGAGGCCACCGCCTGCATCAACTGCTTATCGGAGTCGAGCATGAACAAGACTCCTGATGCTACGGGGAATAATTCTTGGACAAAATGCTCGATAGCAGGAACCGCCTCTTCCCAGGTGAAGCAGGTTTGGAGGGCATCAGACATTTTATTGATTAAGGTGATTTCTCGGTTGCGGGCTTGGAGATTGGCATTGAACTGCAATAACTCCGTTTCACGGCGCTCAATCTGACTCCGTGCTTCGGCCAGGCCGGTAATCATCTGGTTGAAGGATTCGGAGAACTCCCCCATAAAGTAGACACGCTGGCTGAAATCGCCCTTGGCGACCATCTGGGTTTGCCAGGCTAAATGCCGCAGGTTGGCCTGGAGGCTTTTCAAGCTTCCGGCCATCAGGCCCTTGGCTTCCAGACGTTGCGCCAGGTCTCCTTTAGACAACGCCAGGGAGAATTTCTGGACCATGACCACATCACTTAACAGCCTGGAAAGCCTGGCCTCAGCCTCCGGGTCTGGGAGTGCACCGGACAGCGCCACCCCCTCCGTCCAGGCGTTCTCAATGGCTTGAAGGGTGGTCCCCAGTTCATCCTTCGGTGCTGGCCGTTTCCTCATACACCCGCCTAACCTGAAGAGCAGTTAACGCTCAGTTGCTGCCGCCAGAATCTGAGTGTGGTGACGCGTTAGTCAAGAGACTGCGTGGTAAAGCGCCACATCGGCACAAAATTTCGCCTGTATGGTGCTCCAGCAGCATCATGACCGGGGCAACACCGCCACGCCAATATCATCCCTTCGCCTCGGAAACACTCAAGGACTGACTGGGGACAATTTGTATTCCTAAGAAGGTTAATTATTATAACAGCTTAATTGATACGGGCTGCAGGTTAGCGTCGATGCGGTAAAAATAATTGAACCAGGACCGAAACCCGTAAAGAGTAACATGCTGAAAAGACAACCTAATTCATGGGTCACGAGTTAGGCACGTTTTCTGCATATAGATTAATCAAATATGAACCTGAATTAAGGTACCCCAATCCCCCCCTTAATCAGTTCATAAACCATGTTCTCCTTAAGCGACAGGCCGGGTCTCCCCCACTCGGCCTGTTTTTTTGGGCAAAATCTTGTCGAACGCAGCGATACTTGCCGCACCCTGACAGCAGGATTAATGATTCATTTTGTCTGGTCCGGTATACCTGCAGATAATCAAGTAGTCGCCTTCCGTCTCCCGCCCTTCTCGCCAAAGCCTCTGTCTTTAGCCATTTTGCTGCGTTGCTCGGAATAATCTTTGCATACCAGCGGATATTTTTTGGGGTCCAAGCCATATCTCTGGAAGTATTCCTTGGGCATCAAGTTGTGAGCCTTGCGGAGATGGGTCTTGAGGGTCTTCATCTTTTTGCCACATTCCAGGCAGACCACGTACTTGGCCTTGACGATATCTTTCAAGGGTACCGGCGGTTTCTTTACAACTTCACCCTCGCCGGCTTTTTCCATGATGAGCTCCTCCGAGATCGAACCAGCCTCCAAAGAAGACAAAATACCATAGACCTCTTTAATTTCGTCCACCAATTCTTCGGGGGTAAGTTCACTCATGGAGGCATGGGACATAACAATTTGTGCGGTTAATTTCAGCACCTCGCTGGCCATGTGAATTATTCCTTTCTTTTTTTTATTTTAGAAAAATTATTATGACTAATATGCTAATATTCACGCTACCTTGTCAAGAATTATTCTTAGACCAGGTTAATTTTTACTTCTTTTGGAGATTAAATTAGTTAATAACCGGGCGATCGCTGGTTAATTTTTGGGGCTTCTATGGCAGTTCATAGATTTTTCCGAAAAAATCTGGCAGCATTACCCGTTGCCATGACGCAAACTGAGAACGGCAGTAACATATTGACGAAACATCGCACCATATCTTTTTAATTAATAGGACAACCACCCCGAGGTACGTTACCCTCCAGCGGCAGAACCCTGGCAAGGCTAGTTCCCCGATGCGGCTGACGTCACCATCACCCCATGACCTGGCGCGGCATATAAGCATTTGCCAATTATTTAATCTAATTTTACACAAAGATAAGATAGTTTCAAGGCTGTGGAAGGAGAAGCGGGGGAACTTAAGAGCCTTGGGGAAAAAATATCCCCAGGATTAACTCCCATTCGCCACATGCCAGGGTGCGAAATAAACTCATGCTGCACCCTCGTCATACCGATAATATTCCTCAGGAGGCGCTCATGAAAACTATGGAAGAATTTATCCAGCGGTTACAAAATGATCCAGAGTTCGAGCAAATGGCCCAAGCCTATGAAAACAGCGATGAATTTATGGAATTTGTGAAGGGCGAGGGCTATGATTTCACTCTGGACCAACTCCTGGATGAATTCAAACATGAGCAGAAGACGACAGAGCAGCCGGTGGAGGAGCCACTGGCACCCAGAAAAACCGTAGAAGAATTTATCCAGCGCTTGCAGGATGACCCGGAGTTTGAGCTGACGGCGCGAGCCTTTGAAGATAACGATGACTTTCTTGAGTTTGTGAAAATCGAGGGCTACGACTTCACCCTGGACCAACTTGCGGAAGGCTTAAGGAATAGAAAGGAGTCGCTAAACCCGCCAGAGGTGACGTTGCCTGCGCCCTCGAAAGCTACGGTAATACCCCTGTCACGTCCGCCGGACAATACAATAATTGAGCAGGCAGCCGAGCCCTCCCCTAAAAGCGTAGAGGAGGGGCAGAAACGACCGAGAACCTTGTACCCCAAGTTTGAGGGGATCAGCGGGGGACGGCGGCGGGGAATGAAATGGCGCAATGTTGAGATAGAGGAGGCCTGAAGAGGAGCGGAGCTTAGGTTTGTCTGGGATTACATGACCAAAACTGACTGCGGGCTCTTTCAACAACTCGTTACCTGCCGGAACTTGCCGGGCAGCGCGATAAATTATAATGCAAGGCCAGCCACACGGTGGGTTCGACAGTGTCGGTCCACTCCACCCGATGGCGGCAGTGGGCCGGGATGAGGAGGTGGTCTCCGGGTCGCAGCACCCGGGGCTCGAGTTCATCCTCAAAGCGCAAGCCGGCGCCGCCCGTAAGGAGCACCACCCACTCGTGGGTGTCCTGGTCATACCATTCCCCCGGAGGGGTGGCCTGGCCTGTGGAAACGATGCGCTCCAAACGAAAATTCTTCGTCTCCAGGAGTACTTGAAAGATTTCCTCGGCTATATGGGGAGGAATTGGGGCAAAGAGATTGGCCACAAGACACCTCTGTTAGAAAAAGTTTCCAGTGGTCAGAAACAACCTTGCGCAAAAAAGCAGGCGGGCACGCAAGCCCGCCCCACCAGACTTTTCATAATTTCTGGTTGGGACCTATACCCCTGAATAACGGCTCTGACTCCTGACTACACCTTACCCCCGACGCCCGATGAGCCAATGCGAGAGCCGGCCATGGGCATCCAGGCGCAGTTGCAGGACAAAAGGGAAGGCCCGGCCGGGGATCGAAAAGCGCAGGTCCAGCCACTCCAGCAGTTGTTCGCCCTCGTGAGACCCGGCCCGGCAGAGCAGGGGAAACCGGGCAAACTCCAGGTAACCGGCCAAAATTTTCTGGGCTTCCGGAGGGTAGGCGGGGGCCGCCGCAACCGGCGTCCAGGTCTGTATGGTCAGGTGGTTGGGGGCCTGATAGGCGACGGCCAGCGCCAGGCAGTCCTGGCTCGGGGGAATAATAATAGTCTCTGCCGGCTTGACCGCGGTCACCCTCTCCAGGATAGCAGCAACGGGGAGCTGAACAAAGGCTTGCCGGATTTCTCCCGGGCGAGCGGCAATGAGCAGCCAGCGGCGGCAAGAAAAGGGTTGCGGCAGGGCCGCCACGGTCTGCTCCTGGGGATGGGCCGTCTGAAATACCTGGCGGGCCAGGGTAAAGGCCCGGTGGTGATAGAAGCCGCATACCAGTATATAGACCATGGCTGCGGCCAGGAACCAGGCTCCCAACCGGGGCCCCCAAAGATGAAACGCCAGGACGCTTATGGCTCCGGCCGCCAAGAGGGCGGTCAGATAGGGGTCGATGATAAAAACCCAATCCAGGGTGAAGCGGTGCCGGGAAAAGGGGCTCAGGATCTGAGTGCCATAGGAAGTGGCCAGGTCCAGGAGCAGGTGTGAGGCCAGCACTATGAGCCCCAGGATGAACAGGGGCTTGAACCAGCGGGGGCCGCCCAGGAAGCGTCCGGCCAGCGCTCCGGCCAGGGCAAAGAGAGGCAGGGCCACCAGCGAGTGGGTGAACCCCCGATGATAACGAATAAAGGCCAGTCGGTCCCAGAAGATAAAAAAGTAATCAATGTCCGGCAATACCGCGAAGAGGGCCCCGGCTAAGGCGGCCCACCACCGGGACGGGGAAGTCAACAGTTGAGAGCAGATAACGCCGGTGGCCACGTGGGTCAATGGATCCATGGCCACCTCCCGCCTTGGGTGCCGTAGTGGGGGAACTGGCGCAGCAGGTCATCCCGTAAGGCCACGGCGCTGACGTAGCGCTCCGCCAGGTTCTTTTTGAGACACTTGAGGATGATGGTCTCCAGGGCCGGGGGAATCTCCGGGTTCTCTTCCCGAGGGGGCACGGGCTCCCGCTCCAAGATCTGATCGATGAGCAGTTTCTCCACTTCGCTGTAGAACGGCAACTCCCCGGTGTAAAGGAGATACATGAGCACCCCGATGCCCCAGATGTCGCTGCGGCGTTCACTCTGGCCCATGATCTGCTCGGGCGCCATAAAGGGCCGGGACCCCACCATGGTGGCGCTGATCTCTTTTTCCCCCAGCATCTTGGCCACCCCGAAATCCAGCAGCTTCAGATTCCCATTGGGCTGGATGATGATGTTGTTGGGTTTAATATCTCGATGCATAATGCGGTTTTTGTGGGCGTGGGCCACCACCTCGATGAGCTGCAGGATGATGCGCTCCACCAACGGCCGGGGCAACTCCTGATCCAGCATGTCCCCCAGGGTCGGGCCCTCCACATATTCCTGAATAATTATCAGTTTACCATCATCTTCCAAAGTATCAATGAGCCGCGCCACCCCGGGGTGAGGGTCCAGCTTCTGGCAAATGGCCGCTTCTTTGCGAAACTTGGCGTTGGCGGCCTTGAGAAAGGGGATTTTGGCCACATAGCGCCGCTGTCCCCCCATGGCTTCCGTGTCCATTACCAGCCACACTTCGCCGAAATTCCCCTGCCCCAGTTTTTTGATTTTCTCGTAGCGGCCTCCCAAAAGCGGGGTCATTTGGAGCAGAGCCAGGTAGTCCCTGGCGCTGGGCAAGAGGTGCTCCACCAGTCCCTGGAGGGCCCGCTTCAGAGGAGAGGTGGCCCCCACCGGCTGCACCTGGAAGCTCATCAACTCTTCCGGACGGCCCTGTAAAGCCAAATCGTTGATCAAAACCGTCACCGGCTGGCCATCCCGGTTTACCAGGTGCAGTTTCATATGGCTGGTTTGCCCCGGCTCGGAGAGGATGCGCCTGAAGCGCTCCCGATCTTCGGTGGCGTAGAGCAACTCTTCCAGGGGCACGGTTACCGGGGTGCGGCGCTTGCCCGGGTAGCCCAGGAGGCGCCGCAAAGCGGGGTTGAGATTGCACCCGGTTCCCCAACGGTTGCAGAAAAAGAGGGGATGGCTGGTCTCCTGGAAGATGCGGGAAAACTCCTCGTGAGAGGCCAACAACAGGGTCCGGTCATGCTGCAAGCGGAGCACCACCGCCACCCGGGCCAGGACCTCCCGGGGCTCAAAGGGCGACAGGAGGAATTCGTCCGCTCCCACCTCCAGGACCCAGGCTGCGGCTGCGTCGGAAAACTCAGCCAGGGCCACGATAATGGGCAGATTCCAGGAGACCTCATCGGTCTTGAGTCTCTGAATGAACGGCTGAGTTACGCCAGCCTCTTCGATGAGCACCAAAAGTTCAAGCGGCCGGGATTGGAGGGTGGCGGCCAACTGGTCCGCCTGGCACTGGTCGATCTCGTAAGGGGCCCGTGCCAGAATGTCGGCCAAGTGGCGACGGGTCGCGCCTTCAGGGCCCACGATGAGTATAGCAGGGTCCGCCACGGGAAGAGTCCTTATGATCTGAGTTAGGTGAAAATCCGAAAACACCAAAACCGGACCGTCAAGCACTTGCCTAAGCATTGGCCCGGACTGCAAAATCCCGGGGTTCACCTATCATGTGACATTGTCCACAGTTTTCAGCATTTGGCAAGGCCGTTTTTGTATTGACAAAAACGGGATGTCAGGATAAACAAAACACCTGGGGGCGGGGTAGCTCAGCCGGTAGAGCAGCGGACTGAAAATCCGCGTGTCCCCAGTTCGATTCTGGGCCCCGCCACCAAATAATTTCAAAGGGTTAGCCTAAAACGGCTAGCCTTTTTTTATGCTCAAAATTTTGAAAAAATTCCATTTTCAAGGAAGCCTGTGCTATCATGGCGTCGATGAGAGGATTCGGCTTCAAGAATAGAAACTTTTGAGGATCTTTTCCGGGCAAGAGGTCCCAAAAACCATTTCTGGATTGCGGTGGCCAAGGTTGCCTCATAATCTTCCTTACTGAATACTCCCGACATGAAGAATGAAAGTTCTCACAATTTGTGATTCATCCTCATTTAATGGGAACTCGGTTCCTATAAATCTCATTGCATCATCCGCCCTTAAACCGCTTTATAAACACACCGTTCTCATAGCCTGTAAAAGCCTCAACCTGGAAATCTGCTGGCCGGTAGAAGAAAGGGATAATAAATGGTTCACTTTTGGGCGAAGACCACTCCGGAAGGGAAACCCGGTATTTCCGTTTTCGACCATCTGGTAAATGTGGGTTGTGTGGCGCGCGGTATCGCTGAGATGTGGCCGGAGGTCCTTGAATATTTTAACTTCCGATCAAAGGAGATCGGTGCGCTTGCTGCACTCCACGACCTCGGCAAGATATCCCCGGGTTTTCAGAGAAAATGTCAAGCGTGGCTTGAAGAGAATGGCCTGACGAAGGTTGCCCGCAACGGATGCTGGGACACAGCGATGGAATCGGATCATGGCAAGATTTCGCATTCTGCAATTCAGGAATTTTTGGAGCAGCAAGGTACGTCAAGAAATCTATCTCAGTATTTATCGACTATTCTTGGTGCGCACCATGGAAAAATGAAGTTTTTTCCAAATCCTCGTGGAATCAAGCCGCCTCTCATCAAGCAAACCACAGAAGGCAATAGCGGCATCGAATGGAATGAGGAACGGCAAAAAAATGCCCAGCAGACATGGCGTTATTTCGAAGCGGAGAGTTCATTTGTCACCATCAGCGCTGAATCGCCGGCCCTATGGTGGCTTGCCGGGCTCGCCTCAGTAGCCGATTGGATCGGCTCGGATGAAAGATTTTTCCCTCCCGGGCGAGGTACAGATCCTGGAGATCCCTCCGCCCTGGCCCTGGAGGCGCTCAGGGCTATCGGTTTTCGACCGATTCAATTTGTTCATAATCTCTCTTTTCATGGCCTGTTCCATGACTCTGAAAGACCCGAAATTGAATGGGTCCCCAATGAAATGCAGGAGAAAACCGTTGCCACTGTGACCGGTCCAGGGGTTTACGTGGTCGAAGCGCCAATGGGTATGGGCAAAACCGAAGCTGCGCTCTGGGCGGCCTATCGTTTGCTTCTTTCCCGAAAAGCCACGGGAATCTATTTTGCGTTGCCAACGCAGATGACCAGCAATCGAATTCACCTTCGCATGAATGAATTCCTGCGTCGAATATCACCCGACGAAGCATCAACAAGCCGTCTTATCCATGGCAATTCCTGGCTTTCCCCCCAGACTGACTGCCCGATTCACCCGGCAGCGACCGATAGGCATGAAGCAACACCCGATGATGCGCGGGCGGGGCGGGACTGGTTCGCTTGCTGCCCCGGATGATGGCGGACTGCCCTATCCCCTCATCACCGGGCGCAATAAAGGCGTTTGCCTCGACCCTGTCTCAGCCTCACCTCCCAAATCGCGAGAGGTCAGGGTGGACTTTGTTTCCGCGGGAGAAGCATGGGAAGAGGCGATTGCTCTGGCCCGGAAAGGTGGGGCGGTCCTGTGGATATGCAACACCGTCGATGCGGCTCAGAGGCGGTATCAACAGCTCACGAATCCGACCCGGCAAGAGTTCCCTATCGGGCTTCTGCACTCCCGATTCCCTTTTTGGAGGCGTGAACAGCTTGAAACCGAATGGATGGAACGGTTTGGCAAGGATGGCAAAACTCGCTGCGGCTCCATCCTGGTCTCGACCCAGGTAGTTGAGCAGAGCGTAGATCTGGACGCCGATCTGCTGATCACCGAGTTGGCGCCAACCGATATGCTGCTTCAACGCCTCGGGCGGCTTTGGCGGCATGAACGGGAGGGACTCCCCGTTGATTCAGCCCGGCTCTGCATTCTCGAAGAAGTGAAGAACCTTGATGAGTTGCGCCGGATGGAGCCCGAAGAGATAAAGAAGACGCTCGGGAACAAAGCCCTGGTGTACGCTCCGTTCATTCTTCTTCGGTCCCTGGAAGTCTGGCAGAATCTGAGTAAAGAGCCCGGGGTAGTGTCAGTACCGTCCCAGATACGGCAGTTGATCGAATCCACCTACGAGGACAGGGATACAGAGCCCGATTCATGGCTGCAGCTTTCCTTCGACTGGTTCGCAACGGACTCGGCCAAAAAAATGATCGCCTCTCGAAACTCAAACCTCTGGCAGTTGGCGCGTGAAGACGAAGAAGGGGTGCAAACCCGTCTCAACGAGGTACCGACGTTAGCACTGGTGCTCTGTCGAAAACTCACCGCTCAGGAAGCAGTCTTTATCGATCAGTCAAAAGGCCTTCTCGGCAACGAGAGGTACCGACTTGCTACCGCCCAGGCGATTCACAAGAACCTGGTGAAAGTTCCGGAGTCCTGCTTTGATCACATTGAGCCCTGCCCGGCTTTTGCTGATTATCTCCACGGCAAGCAATGCCTCGGAATCGTTGCCGAAGGGGGAGCAGTTGCAGTGCAGGGATTAAAGAGAGGGACCCGGCTTTCCTTTTCTGAAGACCTCGGGCTGGTTATCGAAAAAACATTCACTTAGGAGGAAATATGAATGTTGCCTTTGATCCGTGGATACCCGTGGTAACCACTACGGGCCGCCCAACCCTGGCGAGCCTGTACACCGTCCTTACCGAAGGCGAACAGTTTGCCGATCTCGCAGTCCGCCCGCATGAGCGGGTCTCCTTGATGAGGCTCTTGCTCTGTGTCGCCCATGCCGCGCTCAACGGGCCTAAAGATTATGACGAATGGCTTAACGTCCCGAAAAACCTGCCTGGCGCCGTTGAAAATTACCTGATGGATTGGGAATGTTCTTTTGAGTTGTTCCATCCGGAAAAGCCCTGGTTGCAGGTAGCAGGGTTAAAAGGGGTAGACAAAGGAGCTGAAGATTCAGGAAAGACCTCTCCTGTGTCACTCCTTGATTTTGAACTGGCCACCGGGAATAATTCGACCCTCTTCGACCATGGCGGACAAATGAACTCCCGCCAAATCGAGCCTGAACGTATTACCTTGAACTTACTGACTTTCCAGAATTTCTCCTCCGGCGGGGGCTCGCCGGTGGCGCAATGGGAGACCACGAGAACTTCTCAGGTTGGGAACCCGGATGCCCCGTGTCTGTCTCAGTCCATGGCGCATTGTTTGCTGCGCGGCAGATCGTTGGCAGAAACAACGCATTTTAATCTGCCGACCTTTGAAAACATTAAACGGCATTACAGGACTTTCTCAACTGACCAAAAGAAGAGTGGCAACTATTCCGATATTGCTTTAGGGGGGCCTGTCTGGGAGTTCTTCCCTGAATCGCCTGAGAAGGAATCGGACAGAGTGATCAATGCCACGAAAACCTACCTTGGGCGGCTGGTGCCGATATCACGATGGATTCGTCTGATTCAGGGCTCAGACCAAATGTATTGTTGTAACGGATTCAGGTACGACACTTACAAGGATGGGTTTGCCTCAGAGCCAACGGCGGCTGTTCGGTTGATTACGAAAAAGGACAAAAAGGGTGCGGAAACAACAGAACGGAAGGTCGTAAAGGTAGAGCCGAAAAAAGCATTATGGCGAGAGTTGTCCTCGCTACTCATAAAGCGTTCAGCAGAAGGACTCGGCGGCCCGTTGGCTATGGAGAATACACCTTACGATACCGAGTTCGATTTTCATGTATGTGCAATTACTCGGGATCAGGCTTCCATGGACATCGCTTTAGAATCCGTCTTCCATATTTTCCCGGCATTCCTAACCCATCTTTCCGCCTATCAGACTGAGGTCACTGGAGAGGATAAAGTTTTAGGGGCTGAGGGTTGCTCCCGAAAACTTCGCTGGGCCATAGAAGATTATCGCCAAACGATCGATAACGATTGGAAGCCTCGCGTCAAGAGAACCCAAGCCAAAGAACAAAATGTCCTGAAAGAAAGGTTGGCCCAAGCCGCATTCCTCTCTTACTGGACCACCGTCGAAAAGAATCTCCCGCTTTTGATGGATCACCTCAAAACCATTGGCACCGATGCCGCCGTCCCCACCCGCGAGGCCTGGCGAAGAATGCTCTTCTCTGCGGCCTGTGATGCCTACCGGATCGCCTGCGGGCAGGAGACCCCACGGCAGTTGCGAGCTTTTGTCAAAGGGTGGCAGAAACTGACCGCGGTATGGATTGAAACTAACGCGAATACCCATGAAGCTAAGGGGGAGGAAGTATGAGCCGGCTTCTTGAACGACTCCACAAATACAAAGATGACCGGGGCATGATGGCCAACCTGCGCTGTGTGCATGTCGAGAGCAAAAAACATCGGGCCTGGCCTGCCTTGAATCGTCTGGGGGTGCCGATCAATGACAGGGTTAAAGCTTTTGTGGCCGGACTCTTCGCGGTCCATCCCGAAGACACCTCCACAGGAAGAAATTTCGGCGCTACCTGTAAAGTTATCGAGAAAGAGCGGGGTGATAACAGCGATGACAAAAAGCTGACGCCGACCGAACGGCGATTCCAGCATTTGCTCACCGCCGACACCCCGGCCGAGTTGCATGATCGCGTCTTGCGGCTGGTTCTCCTGGCAAGATCACAGAAAGTTCCGATTCCGGTCAACTATGCCAAGCTAGAGCGCGACCTGAAAGCCTGGGGCGACCGCACCAAGATCGAATGGGCGAGCTCTTTCTGGGCAGTGAAACCATCTCCAGATAAGGAGGAGGCGACATGAGCTGGCTGGCCCGATTGGAAGTTGATGTGGAAATCGCCCGGGCCGAAGGCATTTCTGACAGCTACGCCTGGCACCAAAGGCTGTGGGAGTGTTACCCTGATACTCCGGATACCAAACGGGATTTCCTGACTCGAATCGATCAACTCGAAGGGGCCTTCAGGCTTTGGATTCTGGCCCGGAGAAAACCAATGCAGCCACCATGGTGCCCACCTGAGAGCTTTGCCCTCAAGGAAATTGCCGCCTCTTTCTTCTCTCATCGCTACTATGCCTTTGACTTGCAGGCCAACCCGGTAAAGACCATTGTGCAGCGGGGACCAAACGGAGAAACATTGCGACGCGCTAACGGCAAGCGAAAGAATGGCAAGCGCGTGCCCTTGGTTAAACCGGAAGAGCTAGGCGCCTGGCTTATTCACAAAGGCAACGTGAGATGCCGGGACAAGGACACAGGTTTGGATGTACCTGGCGGATTTCGAATCGTAACAGAAAAGCCTCTCGAAATCAGTCCAATGGCAGAAAGCTATTTTCGCAAGCAAGGGCAGTCAGGCTACCACGGCGGGGTCCAGTTTCGGGGAATCATGGAAGTGACTGACCCGGAAAGGTTTATCGGAACCTATCATGCCGGCCTCGGCAGCGCCAAGAGCTTCGGTTTCGGCCTGCTTCTGCTTGCGCCAATCAACCTGGTCCTATAGGAACCCCATAAGGAGAATGTCCCATGAAGCACCTGGAACTGCACATCATTCAATCCGTTCCCGTTGCCTGCCTCAACCGCGACGATCTGAATTCACCCAAGACGGCCGTCTTTGGCGGCGTCCAGCGGGCACGAGTATCGAGCCAATCATGGAAACGGGCGATTCGCGAGCTGGCCAAGGACATTTCCCCTGAGCACTTCAAGGGGGAAAGGACCCGTTTGTTGTTTGAACCCCTCGTCAAGGAAATGATGGCTGCCAATCTTTCGGCCAATGATGCTGAAGAAGGGGCCAAGAAAATCGTCGATGCCTTGGTGAAACTGGATGCCAAATCAACTGAGAAAGTGAAGTCAACCACCCTCTATTTCATGTCTCCGCTTGAGCTTCAAACCCTTGCCGGGTCCTATGCGGATAACAAGGACGTGAAAAAGGCCCTCAAGGCGGTCAGCCGCCAACCTAATCGCAGGTCGGATCACTTCTCCGGGAGCAGGATTTTTCATTTACTTTAACCAGGGTCTCGACCTGCCCCGCCTGGTATACTCTACGGATCTGAACGACGCTACTGCCGACTTGAAGATCCTATTTCGGATGACAAACCTTATTGGTGACGGCGGCCGTGCAGCAATCCCTACGTTCACTGAATCGAACTTCGAAATCACGACAATCCCCCTTCCCCCCACCGTTCTTCTTTTGGGTTCCGGCTTGCTGGGATTGGCGGGATGGCGGAGGTATCGTTGTCAAAAGTCTGTAACACGATGATGTTCACGCCGCTGGTCGGAAGACTGGCCACCACATTGTTTGCGAAAAGGACCTCGTTCCCGGGGCTAAACGGAAATACCGTCGATTCCAACGAGAAGATATCTGATGCAATGCCGTTGGCAATGGGGAAAGAGGCCCTCGCGCTTGTGGGCAAGATTCATGTCGCTCCGGACGTCCACGGCATGATAGAAGAGGGGCGAAGGGATTATCGGGCTTGATACGGGCTTTCTCTTGTGAGCGAGCGTCCACCGGTTCATCCCCACGCCTGTGGGGAACACGTGCGCCCGATATCGATCCGGTTCAGCTCCCACGGTTCATCCCCACGCCTCCCGACGCATGATGGCCGAAGGATCGGCACCGATTTTTGTGGATAGAGGAGCGGCTATTGTCTTTGAGAAAGACCAACTGCTCCCGGGTGATCGCTCCCGAGCTGACCTCTACCGTCTGGAACTTACTCCTAACGCCCAGCCCCGCAAGATTTTAGAAAACGCCGGGCAGCCGGGATAATAGATATTGAATCACCTGCCGGTGCGACACGAGGGGCTTACCTTGGAGATTTTAAATATTTCCGCTGCCCGTGCGGTTTGATTTAAAGGCTGGTCTACGGAAAAGATGTAGCCATAGACAGTGATGTGGGGAGATAAAGTTTTCAAAAATAGCAGATAGACTCACGGAACTCCGAATTTGGAGCAAGCCATAGGTTACGGAGAATCAACAGGGCGAAGCACATGAAAGCCATGACATTTGACGATGGTCGATAGCGCAATTCTTACTTTGACGGAGCGACCTTGGGCCAGATGAATTTTCCTTCTTTGTTGATATAAGCCATGGCGTCTTCGTCTTCGGTCTTCCCCAGGTTCACCAAGGCGACCCCGCCACAAAACCGGTAGTTATGTAGATCGAATTCAGTCTTCATGGGGCTGTTGGGAAAACTCGATATCGATTTGATGATAATTTGACCCGTATGGTCAATATAGGACAAGTCGCCGGGCCAGCTGACATCGAATGACTGAACCGCAGCCAATCCTTCAGAAAAATCACTCACGCGATCGTACCGGGGCGGGATGACAAATTTGCCGGTTTTGTCAATAAAGCCATATTTGTCGTTCTTGCCCCGGACTGCAGCCAGACCCTCGGAAAACGCCCTGGCCGCACTAAATTCTCCTCCACTGATTACCAGCTTGCCGGATTTATCAATATAGCCTTCTTGATCCCCGTGAGAATCGATCTGGACCGGGGCCAGGCCTTCAGAAAACGGGCCGGCATCACTAAACTGGGGGGGAATAACCATCTTTCCGGACCTGTCGATGTAGCCGTATTTATCTTCAAGCTTCACAGCTGCCAGACCTTCGGAAAAAGGTTGGGTATCATTGTATTGGGGAGGAATAATCGTCTTGCCAGCTTTATCGATATAGCCCAATTTACCATGCTCTATGTAGACCAATCCTTCGGAGAAGTACAGTCCTTTGTAAGTGACATGTAACGATTTTGAATCCAGCGTTTCTTTAAGCTGGATCGCCAATTTGCCCGACTTATCAATATAGCCTAACTTGTTCATGGGGTATTTATCTTTCTCGGAACGGCGAATAACTACGAGAGCCATCCCATCAGAGAAAGGAAAGCCCGAAATAAATCGGGGCGGGATGACGAATTTGCCGGTCTTATCGATATAGCCGGTTTTCTCTTTAATCTCTACTGCCGCCAGGCCTTCGGAAAAATCATAGGCATGATCAAATTTAAATGGAATGATGAGCTGACCGGTCTTGTCTACATAGCCCCACTTTTTATCCTGCTTCACCGGCCACAGGTCACCGCAGGTTTTCTTCTTCAGGGGTATCTCAGGGGTAGATTGGCTTTGGCCCGGCTGGCCCGCCCAGAGGATAAACATCAGGGCCCCAAGCAAATAAAGCAGATTCTTTGGCAGCATGATTCCCCCATCTTTTAGGGTTATTTTTTGTCCTTAGCGACTTCCTTTAGGTTCTGTTAGACTCCGGCCAAATTATTTTCGAAATAGGTAGTGTACAGAAGGTTCTGCAAAAAGAGATGAGATAATCAGAAGGTCATGGCATGTGGGTGTATCGACCAAGATCACCCAAATCCGAACTGATGGAGGTTATGCCATGACCGGGAACCAGTGTAAAGGGGGCGGGATCAACCTGCAAGAGATTTTTGGCGCCAACAAAAACGGTGAAAGAACTGCTGCGAGAAGTGCTTCAGTGGCTTTTAAGGAGTTTTTAACAGGGGTGGCCGTTTGGGGCCGAGAGGCAGGTAAGTTCGGATAGCAGGGAAAAGATGCGTTGGCTAGAGATTCTTAGAGGATCGGGTGAAAGCTCGAACCGGCCAGAGCGCTTAAACCGTGACCGCGGGAAGCAAGCGGGAAATTTGCTCGCAAACCCGTACCAGCTCGTCGCGGTCCGAGGACCAGGTTAGATCGGGCACGTGGGAGCGAAAATAGTGCTCATAGTCATCCGGGCCGCCCCCATGAAACCGTAGAGGCGCAATCTCATAAATGCCTTCCAGCAGTCGATTTCCCGAAATAAGCGCCCCGTAGCCGTTATGAAACCGAATGATTACCTGATTGACCCCCTGGTGGAAGCGGCGTTGCCATGAAGCTATGGTGGGTTGTAACGGCGCCAAGAATTGGCAGGAAGAAGGGCGACAGTCCCCTGGTGTCGCAGAGGAAGGGGTCAGAGTTAGCTGAGTCATATCCGTAGTAACTCTGGTGTCCAAGTGCAGGTTGTGCTCAAGCATTGGCACTCCTTTTTATGGATTTATGTTTTATGTGCACGTGAAGTTTAACAGTGGAAAATTAGAGATATGTTAAGCGCTGACTAATTTTTTTTCATAGTGACTGAAGAATGGAATAATTGAGGTATGGTGGGGTTCTTCCTGCCGTAAGGCTCGCAGGGCTGCCAGAAATGTCTTTTGCGATGCGACCGTCCGGCTACCCTCAGGGCAGTGACATGATATAATTCGGGCAAGGCGGGAGTCCCAGCCACACCTACCTGCATGGCTCTCAGCCGAGGCTGGGATTACTTGGCATGAAAGGACGATTTATGGACATTCACCAGATCACCCAATCACGACAGATGAAGGCAACTATATGGTATTTTGTCGGATATTGGTTTAAACTTGGTAGGGTTAAGGCCTTCAGAATAAATAGAGGCGATATTGGCTATTTCATAACATAATAAATAAGTTATCCTTAATTTCTTTTCCCGGACCTCAGCTCAAGAGATATCTTATGCCCAATGAGATGATGCAACCTCGATCAGCAGCCAGGCTGTTGGAAAAAATAGTATTTGGTCCGATAAATGCCATTCTGGCGTTTTTCATTGAAAAGACCAGATTTTCGAAGCGAATATTTGATTTTTATGGGCGGATTCTTCCTACTCCTCAACAAATAGTCCGGGGAGTTCCTATAAAAGTTATTATGCCATTGAATGAAGTCGGAGTCTATAACACCTTTAAGGATTGGGAAGAGAGAGAACCGGAAATCCTGGATTGGATCGACGCCTTTGAAACAGGATGTACTTTTTTTGATGTAGGGGCATCTTTTGGAACTGAAACTCTCTATGCCGCCTTAAAAGCAGACGGCCCTGATAAAATTATCGCCTTTGATCTCGCTTTGGAGTCTTCATTCAATTTGGCTTACAATATTAGTATCAATAATATTCAGAAGGTTGATCAATATTATTTGGCATTATCTAATGGTTTTGGCTTGCATTCATTTCAAGAGCCTTCGCAATATCATTTTATCAAAGGAAGAAATAAATATGATATGGTAGCGTATAATACCTTATCTATTTCTTTAGATCAGTTTGTGAATATGACTCAATTATATCCTGATTATATTAAAATAGATGTCGACGGAGCAGAAGAGAATCTGATCTTGGGGATGATCGAGACCGTGCAAAATCCCAAATTAAGATCTGTGGCGATTGAAGTCAGCGACGAGTCAGAACCTGCCATTACCAGTTTTTTTAAAAACGCGGGGTTTATAATTGAATTCGAACGCAACTGGACAGAAGAGGGCGGGTCAGGTTTTAAAAATATCATATTCGTTAGAAAATAGAGCTTCGTAGACAGGAAACCCCAAGCCCCTCAACGTGAGGACGGGAAGGCCGCTCGTTGAAAAAATGGCGGTGCTCCTGCACAGGGCATCCTGATATGATAAAATATTACAATTTCTCTGGGAGGCGCTAATCCAGCAGGTGTTCCGGATTAAAATGCGACTGCCACAACTTAACCGAATAAAGGACAGGCATGGCCGATAAGAAATTTTTAGGCAAGATTCATGGAGAACCGTGGGACGCTTTGGCCAAAGGCCCGCGGGAGGCATTATCCACCATCTGGAACGATTATCTGGCTGAGGTCTTGCAAATCTCTCCCAAGAGCGAGCGCTACAAGATCCTGCGCCGGGAGATCGAGACGGCCGCAGGGTTTAAAGATGTTTACGAGAGCTGGAATAGCCTCCCTTCCGAGTCCCGAGCCGTTGCCTGGCGCCGATTGATGACCGCCAGCCGCAACCAGATCCTGGAGCGGGGGCAGAGCTGCGTCCGGTGCGGCGACTGCTGCGGCAAGGGCAGCCCTGCGCTGCTGGGTCCCGATCTGGGGCTCTTTAACCGGGAAGTCCTGACCTTAAACGACGTCTATACTCTACGGTCCGGGGAGAAAGCGACCACCCGGGATGGGCAGGTGACCGCGCTGAAAGAGGAACGGCTGAAGGTCCGGGAGGTTCCGGGTAGCCGCCAGTGTTGGTTTTATATGGCAGCCACTCAGACCTGCCGCATCTATGAGGATCGGCCGGAGCAGTGCCGCCGCCAGAATTGCTGGAGCGAGCCCCCAGACCCGCCTGCCCCAGAGGAGCTGTTGCAGCGCCACCACCTCCTCGCCGGCGTGCCCGAGGTGTGGGAATTGATCCAGGAACATCAAGCCCGCTGTGACTGCGCCGCCGTAGCCCGCCTGTTAGCCGATCTGGCGAGCGGTCAGGAAGAGGCCAGCGACGCCCTGTTCGAGGCCCTGCACTTCGATCACTATCTGCGGCAGTTGCTCATCGACGACTGGGAAGTCACCCCGGCGGCCACCGATCTTCTCCTGGGCCGGCCTCTGAGCGACTTTTTGGAGACTTATGGCTTGTTGGCCACTCTCACCCCGGAAGGGGTTTTTCGCCTGGAACCGCGCCAGGAGCCCGCGAATTTAATGGGGGGGGACTGAGAGCTAAAAATCCGTTGGCTTCATCCCGTGATTGTTTGGAGGTCGTCTCTCACCATCCTGACCAGGAAGCAGCCATGATTGAGAACCTGATCATAAAAAACCGCAGTTGCCGACGTTTCTTTCAAGATGAGCCGGTCTCGGTGGATACGCTGAGAAAGCTGGTGAACCTGGCGCGCCTGTCGGCCTCCGCGGCTAATCTCCAGCCCCTCAAATATATTCTCTCCAACGACCCCGACAAAAATGAACTGATCTTCTCCTGCCTGGCCTGGGCCGGCTACCTGAAGGATTGGCCCGGCCCCCCGGAAGGCGAACGGCCGTCGGCCTATCTTATCGTGGTGGGTGATACGGCGATCGCCAAGACCTTTGCCACCGACCTGGGAATCGCGGCCCAGAGCATCCTTCTAGGGGCCCGGGAGCATAACCTGGCCGGTTGTATGATCGGCTCCATCAAAAAAGAACTGCTGCGGGAGATTCTCCAGATTCCGGACCGGTTCGAGATCCTCCTGGCCATTGCCCTGGGCAAACCCAAGGAGAGCGTGGTTTTAGAAGAGATGGAGCCCGGAGGCAGTATCAACTACTGGCGGGATGAGCACGGCACGCATCACGTGCCGAAAAGACCGCTGGATGAAATTATCCTCAGCGAGTAGCCCTTAAGACAAGGCCGGTTTTCCTTTAAAGCCTTGCCCACTTTCCCGATCAGGGAGAGTACAGCCGCCAATATAGGAATTCCCCCACTCATATTCAGGGTTTCCCTAATTGGCTTGCAGGGGGCGCGATCATACACTGCACCCAACCAAATTAATAAAAGGGGGGAGTCATGCACATGGTCGCTGCTGTGGTTATTTTTTTCCTGGGTGGAGTAGCCGCGATCATCATTATGCGCCTGCTGCTGTTCCACTTCTGGGGCCCATCTTTCAAAAAAAATGCGGATGACCAGTACTTGAAACGGATCGCCGACATCTTGCAATGAGCGAAGTTAAAGGAGCAGAAGCAAGTTTAGGCCGGTTTCACCTGACCATTTAGCGGTCTACTTAACATTTTTGTCCGGACTGAAGAGCTTAAGATACTTGCCGTAACCGGCTTTTTCCAGATCTTCTTTGGGGATAAAGCGCAGGGCGGCGGAATTCATGCAGTAACGTTGACCCGTGGGCGGCGGCCCGTCATTAAAGACATGGCCGAGATGGGAATCGCCATGCTTGCTCCTCACTTCGGTACGCGTGGTGAAGAGCCGGCGATCCTCCTTTTCCACAATATCCCCCGGTTCCAGGGGCTTGGTGAAACTGGGCCAGCCAGTCCCGGAATCGTATTTGTCTTTGGAACTAAACAGCGGCTCGCCTGAAACAATATCCACGTAAATGCCTTCCCTCTTATTGTCATGGTATTCGTTTTGAAATGCCGGTTCCGTGCCCTCCTTCTGGGTCACTTTGTATTGCAACGGCGTTAGTTTTTTACGCAGTTCAGCGTCGCTGGGTTTAGTGTACTGCGGGTTGCCCGGTGGTTCGGCGGCGGCCGCCTGTCCTTTGTCCCAGACCTTCTCGAGAAATTGATCCCGGCCGGAATTCCAGCGGTAGTATTTATATTTCAGGGCATGGGTCTTGTAATAATTCTGGTGGTAGTCCTCGGCCCGGTAGAACTTAGTGAACGGTAAGATCTCCGTCACAATGGGTTTTTGGAAGCGCCCGGATTTTTGCAAGGCCTGTTTGGATTCTTCCGCCAGGCGTTTCTGTTCCGCATCGTGATAAAAGATAGCGCTCCGATATTGCGGGCCCCGGTCCACAAATTGCCCGCCCGGATCAGTGGGGTCAACGTGACGCCAGAAATAGTCGAGTAACTTTGAGTAGGAAACTTTGGCCGGATCGTAAAGCACCTGCACAGCTTCCACGTGCCCTTTCTCGGCGTAATTTTCATACGTGGGATTAGCGCCGCGACCACCGGTATATCCGGAAATTACTTCCACCACGCCGGTAACTTTTTCGAAATCCGACTCAACGCACCAGAAACACCCGCCAGCAAAGGTGGCGGTCTGTAAGTTTTGTTGCGGCTCAGACATTGTGGCACCCCGTTCTGATTTCTGCTTCGGGTTGTGGTCGGCAAAGCCAGCGACCACGAGACCGGCAGCTAAGAGGAATATGAGCATCAGCAAGGTCTTCATATTATTTATGGCCTCAGGCCAGGAGCACAGCCCCCTTATTTTATTCCTTAATATGGTAAGGCCAATCTTTCCAAAATCAAGAGGCGGTGCACGGCTGGAAAAGACTTGGTGATCCACTCGAGGAGAGCGGAGCGGTAACCCGTTACGAAGCCAACCGGAGGACTTTTCCGGATGCGTCGATAACCAACTCTTCAAAATAGCTTACTGCATCAGCCCGAGTCCAAAGCCCCACGAAACCCTGCAGAAGACGGTCCGCGGTATACTCCACTTTCAGCTCGCCATCAAGGTAGCCTTTAAGGGCGTGATCCTGTACCATCACCGAAATTTCGTACCACTCCCCCAGAGTGACGGTTGCCGCCACCTTGACCCGGAGCAGGCGCTTACCGTTCACATATTCAAACAGGGCTAAATTATCTTCCAAGGCATTGATTCGGAGGACGAAGTAGTTACCCACGTCCCGCATGGCAAAGGCCAGGCCGGCCACTTGGTCGATCTTGCCGCCCGACACCCTAGCCCTGACCCGGAGCACCGCGTCGGTGACGAAGCTTTCCTTGGCGATGGCCAGGGGAAAATAAAAGTAAGCTCCGATATTATCTAAAAATTCCTTGTACTTGACGCCAACAATCCGACCCATGAGCGCTGCCAGCCCCGATGACACCCCCCAGCCGTAACCGGAGCCATCCTCCAGGATCAGGCTGCGGCCATCCTGAGTCTCCCGCCGCCAAACCCCGGTGGGAGTATAGAAATCCGGTAGACGTTTTTCCTGAGACAACCGGAAAAAATCGTAGTCACCGCGAAAAAAGGCATCTACCATCCGGTCAACGTCTGCTTCGCTGGCAATGGCTACATCCAGAAGGCGGCTGGCCCCCAGCAGACGTCCCAACTGGTCTAGAGCGGCTTCCATATCGGCTGCCGCCAGGCCGCTTATCGAAGCATCCAACAGGTCGCCAGTAATTCTCAGCTTACAGCCGAGGCGGATGAGGACCTTCCCCAGGAAGCTCAGGCGCATGGAACGGCCGGCCTGGGTGCCGGCCCCGCCGGAAAATTGGAGAGAAAAATAGTTATCTTCCGGTTTGTCTCCCACCATGACGTCCAGATTGGCATAATGGTAGCCGAACTTGGCGCTGAGATTAGCATATTCCCGGGAAATGACCGCGAAGCTGTCTCCCCCGGGCAGCTCTCCCGGCCTCTGAGACATCCCTCGGGCCATGAGGGTGAGAAAGTCCCGGGCGCCCACGGTGATGCCACCGGTCCAGTTGATCCCGGGGTGGGACAATCCCTGCCACAGAGCCTTCATCGGCACGGACTCAAGGTTTTCCACGGTCACCTGGTCGCAGGTGGTCAGCCCTCCGCTGAGCCCACCGCCCAGGTCGATGAGATAGAGCGGAAAGGGGATGTTGGTGGTGAGCCGAGCCGCCACGGTCTCCCCTGGCCCGGCCTCGGTCAGGCCGAACATTTCGTGCATGGCCTGCTCATGGGCATAGCGGATGACATCGTGCAGCGTCCGGCAGCCGGAAGGGGTAAAGTCCGGGGCCTGGGGATCAGTGAGATTTAAGGGTGACAACTTGTCCAGCACGGCTCGCAAGCGCGTATGCATGGGACTGTTGATGATATGCCTCCGGGTTGGCCGGACGCTCTCAGCCAGATCGGCCACCACCCCCTGGTACACCGCCGCATCGTCTGCGACCAGGGTGATCTCTTGACCGTCTATCAAGGTTTTGGTGGCCCCATTTGCATCCAGGAGGGCTGGAAGGCCAAACTCCCGGGCCACGGAGGCCAGGTGGCTGGTGATGCTCCCCACGTCGGTGATGAGGCCCTTGATGCGGCCCATGAGACTGGCGTAATCCGGTGAAGCCGTCCGGGCCACCAGGATGGCGTTTTCCGGCGGCGTGGCGTTGCCTTCCCGGCCCGCTTGCCATACCACCCCGGCGGCCACACCGGGGGAAGCAGTTTTGCCGCCGGCGAGCAACAAGGGGTGTCCCGGGATTTCCCGGGGTACGGCAGCTTGCCGGCTTTTGCCCTGGATCAAACCCAGCGGCCGGGACTGCAGGAAAAAGAGGCGGCCCTCCTGGTCCACAGCCCACTCCACGTCCAGGGGTCCCTGAAAATAGCGCTCCAGCTTCAGGCCCCCCTGGGCCAGGATGCGGATCTGTTGGTCAGAAATGGCAGGGCGATCACGCTCTGCCCCGGGAGTCTCCTCCAGCCTAAGACCACCGTCAGGGCTGGCAACCAGCCGGCTGGCCTTGTTCCCGAGGCTCTGGTCTACCACAGCCAGAGTCTGCCGGTCCACGAAAAATCCGTCCGGGGAGGTCTCACCGCTTACCAGGTACTCCCCCTGCCCCAACACCGCGCTGATCTTGAGTTGGCCAGATTCGGGCCGGGCCGGGTCCACCGTGTAGAGCACCCCGCTGGCCCGGGAATCCACCATGGTGATCCCGGCCACGCACATGGGGGTATCCCGGTCATCCAGGCCGTAGCGCAGACGGTAGAGGATGGCCCGCGCGGCATACTTGCTGGCCACCACCTCCTTGTAGGCCGAAATAATTTCGTTTTTCGTGACGTTGAGGCGGGTCACGTATTGGCCGGCGAAAGAGGCCTCGGAGTCTTCTCCCACGGCGCTGCTCCGCATGGCGATGTGTACACCCCTCACGGTCCCAGCCTCCAGGGTCTCGTAAGCCGCCAAAATCTGGTCCGCCAGGACTGGAGGAAGCGTAGCCTCCAGGATCATTGCCTGGATTTCCCGGCTGCCGATTTCCACCTCCTCCAGGTTATTGGGATCAATGGTGGCCAGCATAGTCTCGATGACCCGCATCAGCCGAGCTTCTTCCACGAACCGGGCGAAGCCCATGGCGGTGACGACAAACCCCGGTGGAACCGGTAAGCCAACCCGCTGGGCCATGAGCGCCAGGTTGGTGGCCTTGCCCCCCGCCTCACCGTAGGACGCGGCACTCAGGGCGGAAAGGGGGAGGACCAGCGGGCCCATCAGGCAGTGGGGGGGTGGGTAATAAAGGGGTGCAATCTCCTGGGCCAGCCGGTCCACTACGCCCACCAAGGGGGTATAGCGGCCGCGGCCCATAGCATCCAGGGCCTCTGCTAGCCGGTGGGTAGAGGTCATCAGATCCTGGGTCCGTTCTTCAACCTCCCGCATGTTAAAGGGCGCCCCGGTAAAATAGATCTGCTCAAGTTCCGCCAGGTGCTGTAAGGCAACGTAGTTGTGCCCGAGAAACTCTTTGAACTGGTGGTACTTTTCTACGATTTCACCAGCAAGATTAACCAGCAAGCGGCAGGTTTTGTTCGTGGAAAAAAGGTTTAGGGTCTTCAATGGTAGCTCCGCAACCAGATGGCTCTTTATAGCGTTTGCCAAAAGTTTTTTCCGTAATAGGAGATACTTTACACCCCAAATCCCCCCTAACCCTCCTTTGGTAAAGGAGGGAACTATAAGGAATTACTTATGAAGTCCCCCTTTGAAAAAGGGGGATTTAGGGGGATTTAAAAATCAGCCAGCGGCATAAATTTATGGCAAACGCTATATTTCTGCCCCCGGACCGGGACCAGCCAGTTCGCTTTCGGCGGGGTAAGGGTTTGCCCTTTAGAATTATACCTTGAAATTATCGGGCTGCGTACCCTCCGTTTACCAACTTATTTCCTGGGTAGATCTGCTGGTGAGAATCTTGATCACCGAATTACTGTGCTCGATTCGGTGTTGCCGAGAATTTTGGCAGGAGAAAAGGTCAGCAAGTCAGCCCTTGCTCTTTTGGGCCATGGCGGTCTCTGCCCAGACTCTCACAACTGCCGGATCCATTTATAGCGTTTGCCAAAAGTTTTTTCCGTAATAGGAGATACTTTAATACCAAACTGCGATCAAACAGGTAATTTAATTTTTGTAGGGGCGGACCTATGTGTCCGCCCTCAGGTTGGGCGCACACTCGGGTACTCCACTACAGACCGTGAGCTTTTCTTACTTCTATGAGCGCAACTTGGTATAACACCCTAAATCCCCCCTAACTCCCCTTTGGTAAAGGGGTGAACTATAAGGAATTACTTATAAAGTCCCCCTTTGAAAAAGGGGGATTTAGGGGGATTTAAAAATCAGCCAGCGGCATAAATTTATGGCAAACGCTATAATTGCCTTAAGTTACCCAAGAATAAAAGGATTCGCATCCAACCTTTCACGCTTGAGGAGTGGGCCAATCTGATGGAGTGCATCCCCGAATGGCACAGATTGGCGAATGTACAAAACGAGACCTACTTTTGCTTCATGGGCTTTGGCAGCCGGCGAATCCCCAGGATGGGTAGCCAGAACTCAGGGCCACGTCGATGCTTCAATGGTATACCGGACTATGGTCGTCTTATACCAAGTTGCGCTCATACAGGTAATTTTGTTTTTGTAGGGGCGGACCTATGTGTCCGCCCTCATGGTGGCCGAACATGCAGGTACGATCCTACAAAACGAAGCTATTTTTACTTCTATGGACGCAACTTGGTATTATCCTGAATTTGACCCGGCAGGATGGGTCGGCTTTGGAGGTGTTGTTTGACAGGGGTATCAAAAGGCACAATCGCAGGCACAATGACCTAAAAGAAGATATCGGCTATCGTATAACTGATTGTTATTTTTATAATAATAATTGGTGCCTGGGGCCGGACTCGAACCGGCACGGCCTTGCGACCGAGGGATTTTAAGTCCCTTGCGTCTACCCGTTCCGCCACCCAGGCAACATTGGTAATGTAATATATCACCGGCAAACATTCAAGGGTATATGCAGTCATGGCAGCACCGATAGACCTTCCGAACCGAGTGCAGGTCTTACCCTAAAGGAGCACAGCCCTGTACTGGCCAAGAACCTTGACAAAGAAGACCCCCTCAGTTTTAATACAGCTAAAAATCAGCCTTTTCCAAAATACTTATCTGCCAAGCGCCCGCGGATGAGCGGCCCCGCTGCAAAGGAGGCGACCATGCGAACCCGTGAACGGATGTTGCCCATAGGGTGGTACCCCGCCAGCGCCAGCGCCTGTAAAGCGGAGATCGACAAATTCATCGCCGGTACGGCGCCGCTCCCTGCGGGGACCACGGTATTCGGTGGCATCGTTCCTCATGCCGGCTGGCACTTTTCCGGCAAAGCCGCGGCCCGGATCTTTTATCTGGCTGCCAAGGCCTTGCAGCCGCAGGTAGTGTGCATCTTCGGCGGCCACCTGGGAGGGAGCTCGCCGCCGCTGCTGGTGGCCGACGACGCGATGGAAACCCCCATGGGAGACCTCCCCCTGGCCACGGAATTCTATGCGCCCCTGGCCAAGCGCCTGACGCTCCGGGAGGAATATCCCGGAGATAACACCATCGAGGTGCAGATCCCTTTCATTAAGTATTTCTTCCCTCAGGCCAAAGTTCTGGCCCTGCGCTCGCCACACTCCGCCACGGCCATCGATTTAGGCAAGGCGGTGGCCGCGGTGGCCAAAGAACTTAAGGTCAGCATCCTGACCTTCGGATCTACCGACCTCACCCACTACGGGCCCAACTATGGCTTCTCCCCCAAGGGCTACGGGCCTGAGGCGGTGAAGTGGGTCAAAGAGGTCAACGACAAAAGATTCATCGACGAGGCCCTGAAACTGGACGGGGCCGGGATGCTCAAGACCGCGGCCGAAGACCAGAGCGCTTGCAGCGCCGGCGGGGCGGTGGCCGCGGTGGCCGCAGCCAAGGCCGACGGCGCCCATAAAGCCAAACTGGTGGACTACTACACCAGCTTCGACATCATGCCCGGCGAAAGCTTCGTGGGCTACGCCGGGATCGTGCTGGAGGGGTAAGGGAATAATTGTGGGGGGAGGGCCATGATTTTTCGTAAGCCATTCCTGCCCTCTCCCCCTCCCGACCTATGGTAGGGAGGGGAAATTTCCAGCAACGAAACGATGGTTGACTCCCTTTAGGAGTCATGGTGATGGGTGGAGGGCCGGGAGCAGGGAAAATGACGGCCTGATAATTGCTCCCTTTTATTTAATCTATGTGCATTTAAGAGCTGAGCTGTGCCTGAAGAGCTGCTTTATGATTTGGACCTGTGGCTTATTCTGGTTGCCAGTATTGGGGGTTTCTTCCTGGCGACCGAGGCTGGATTCCTGTTGGGGCGCCGGAGTCAGTCGACTACTAACGACCATTCGAGATCTCAGATCTATACAATTCAAGGCGCAGTGCTCGGACTGCTGGCCCTGCTGTTAGGATTTACCTTTGCGATGGCGATGTCCCGTTATGATACGAGAAAACAATTGGTCCTCTCGGAGTCCAATGCAATCGGCACCACCTTTCTCCGGGCTCAACTGCTGCCGGAGCCGCCACGCAAGGAAGTCTCCAACCTGTTGCGCCGCTATGTCGAGGTTCGGCTGGATTTTTATTATGCCGGGAACAACTCCAAGCTGTTGCGCGAAGTGAGGGACAAAACGGAGCGGTTGCAAAATCAGCTTTGGGCCTATGGAGTTGCCATGGGTGAAAAAGACCCGCGGGCGGTCACGACCGGGTTATTTCTCCAGTCTCTGAACGAAACGATTGACCTGAATGCCACAAGAATCACCGCCTTGGAAAACCACGTGCCCGAGATTACGCTGGTGCTCCTCTATTTTGTTGCGGTTATGGCGACTGGGCTCATAGGTTATGGCTGCGGGCTCTCGGGGATACGCAATTTCTTCGTGACCATAATATCGTCGGTTCTTATTGCCGCGGTGATTATGGTGATTATCGATCTCGACCGGCCGCGCCGGGGCTTGATCAAGGTAAGTCAGCAGCGGATGATCGATCTGCGGGATAACCTTAAAGAGCAGTGACGTTGGGGATGGACGACCTTTGGGGGCGGCTTGGGAAAATTTGCTCATCCCTGGCGCGCAGGGCTTACCCTACCTGCAAAATGGGCGGTCGGGCAGGTTGTCCCTATGAATGGTATCAAAAAAACGGATGGGAGACGCCACCCTCACGAGCGGTGCCCGAGAACAGAGTGGCGTTCCCAAGTGCAACTTGGGAACGAGGACGAACAGGGCGGACACGCAGGTCCGCCCTGTTCGGTTTGGCGAGCCGTAAATATAAAGGATGGTGCGCAGGCGCCCCCTACATTTCATTACCCGGTGGCGCTTTGGGACCAAAATTCCCGGAGGAGGCGGGCCAGGGTTTCGCCGGGGGCCAGGTCCTGGGCGAGGGCGGCCAGGGTGGCCGGGGTGACCTGGCCCTGACGCACCACTTCTTCCCCGGCCTGAGCTACGGCGTCCAGGATGGCTTGGGCCTGGGGCTGAAATTCGGGGATGGAGAGAAATTCGGCGGAATGGCGGTAGATTTCGGCGACAAGGTCATTGCCCAGGCACATGCGCCAGGTCATGGACAAGGCCTGGAACATGGCCGGGTCCCAGAAGCCGCAGACGCTCAAGGTCACCACTCGTGGCATCTTCTCGAAGCGGTGCGGGATGCCCCCGGCCTCGGACGTTTCCTTTAAGGGGTCCATCATGGGCAAGGTGCGTTCCACGAAAAGCTTCATGCGGGCGTTCATAGTGGCGTGGTAGATGGGGGAGGCCAGCACCACCAGATCGGCCGCCAGATACCGGTCAAACAGGACCTCCGACATGTCGTCTTTCTGGATGCAGCGGCCTGGGGTCTGGACCCAGCAACCATAGCAGCCCAGACAGTGGTTGATCTTGTAGTTCCGCAGGTAGAGGGTCTCGGCCACGGCCCCGGCGCGTTTGGCCCCTTCCAAGAATTTTTGTAAGACCAGTTCGGTCTTGCTGGTTTCGTTCTCCCGCGGGCTGCTGTTCAAGGCCAGGATGTTCATGAAGTTCTCCCTTATAGCGTTTGCCAAAAGTTTTTTCCTCTAATTCTCCTCTCCCCTTGTGGGAGAGGGTAGGGTGAGGGGTTAATAAGAAAAAACTTTTGAGCCTCTTGCAAAAGTCTCTTTTCGGTCAATATCTTATTTGGGCGTTTATGAGTTTGCCGGTAGCACAGGCTTTCCAGCCTGTGCTCATATAAGCTAAAGCCTGCGACTACATCATGTCCGGCAATTTTGCAAGAGGCTCTTTTGGTCAATGAGTATAGGTGCCGTTTTCGGTTGAAGAGTTGCACAGGAATTGTCAATGGGGTGGAAAGTTACGCGGTAATATTTGAGAGGCTACCTGGAATTAAAGGCAAGTTCAAGCTAGAATCTGATTAGATGCCTTAAGATGACATTTTTCTGGATGGAAAAAAGGCAGGGCGGACACGCAGGCAATACTACCATTTTATATTATTCGAATTCACTCCGAGGAATTCCTGACTGACGGATGATTGATTGTAAAGTGCCGATTCTTAGTTCCCCATGGTCAGGAACCGGAACGGTAATCGTGCCATCGTTGAACGTTTTCTGCATGACGATATGGCTGCCACGCCGACGGACTTGGCAAACCCGTGTCTGGACAGGATTTGACAAACCTCTTGGCCGGACAGAACTCGCAGTTTACCCAACTGCTACCTCAACCTGGGTAACATAAACCTCTTCCCGGAGCCGACTCTTGATCTCCTCCGAGGAAGCCGATTCAAAAAAGAGTTCCAAGGCTTCCCGGAGATTTTCTCGAGCTGCCTGGACGGTGTCTCCCTGACTGGCTATATCGAGTTCAGGGCACAAAGACACATAGCCATCCCCTTCGCGTTCAATAATGGCCGTAAGTTGCCGTTTCATCTGGTGCTCCTCGACAGGAAACTATGTTCCTTTTGTAATTTTATGTCCAATTTCCGGAACAAGCCAAAAGAAAAGTGGAAAAGAAGATTAACAATAACGCAAGTTATCACAGGCTGGTAGTTTATTCACTGGATAAAAAAAGGGCGGACACACAGGTCCGCCCCTACTATTTGGTGGGACGTGCCCACCCTACATTTTGAAGGGAATCGAGGGAAGGGGATGTCCCACAGACTGGAAGCCTATGGCACTAACCCCTGATCCCTAACCCCTGTTTTAGTACATGCCTTCCATGCCGCCCATGCCGCCGCCGCCCATGGGGGGCATCGGCGATTCTTTCTTGGGTTTCTCGGCGATCATGGCTTCGGTGGTGATCAACAAGGAAGCCACTGAAGCGGCATTCTGGATAGCGTAGCGGGTGACCTTGGTGGGGTCGATGACGCCCGCTTCCATCAGGTCCTCGTATTGGCCAGATTCGGCGTTGAAGCCCATGGCGCCTTTCTCGTTTTTGACATGCTCCGCCACTACGGAACCTTCGAAGCCGGCGTTGTTAGCGATCTGGCGGATGGGTTCTTCCAGAGCCCGCTTGATGATATTGACGCCCAGATCTTCGTCATGACTCTTCAGCTTCAGGCCGGCCAGGGCCGGGGCGCAGCGCATGAGGGCGACGCCGCCGCCGGGCACGATGCCTTCTTCCACCGCCGCGCGGGTGGCGTTGAGGGCGTCTTCTACCCGAGCCTTCTTCTCTTTCATTTCGACCTCAGTGGCCGCGCCGACACGGATAACCGCGACGCCGCCCACCAACTTGGCCAGGCGCTCCTGGAGCTTTTCCCGGTCGTAGTCGGAGGTGGTCTCATCGATCTGGACGCGAATCTGTTTCACGCGGCCTTCGATGGCCGCACGGTCGCCGCCGCCGTCGATGATGGTGGTGTTATCCCGGTCGAGGCTCACTTTGCGGGCGGTGCCCAGCTCTTTGACCGTGACGTTTTCCAGCTTCCAGCCCATGTCCTCGGAGATCATCTGGCCGCCGGTGAGGATGGCGATGTCTTCCAACATGGCTTTGCGGCGGTCGCCGAAGCCGGGGGCCTTGACGGCCGCGACCTGGAGGGTGCCGCGCAGTTTGTTGACTACCAGGGTGGCCAGGGCTTCGCCGTCCACGTCCTCGGCGATGATCACCAGGGGTTTGCCCATTTTGGCAATGGTCTCGAGCACGGGGAGCAGGTCTTTCATGGCGCTGACCTTCTTCTCGTGGATGAGGATGTAGGGCTCTTCCAGGGCGGCTTCCATCTTCTCCGGGTTGGTGACGAAGTAGGGGGAGATGTAGCCGCGGTCGAACTGCATGCCTTCCACCACTTCCAGAGTGGTTTCCATGCCTTTGGCTTCTTCTACGGTGATGACGCCTTCTTTGCCGACCTTGGCCATGGCATCGGCAATGATGTTACCGATGGAGGGGTCGTTGTTGGCGCTGATGGTGCCGACCTGGGCGATTTCTTTCTGGTCTTTGGTGGGCTTGGAAATCTTGTGGAGCTCTTCCACGACCGCGGTCACGGCCTGCTCGATGCCGCGCTTCAAGGCCATGGGGTTGGTGCCGGCGGCCACGAGGCGGGAGCCTTCGCGGTAGATGGCCTGGGCCAGGATGGTGGCGGTGGTGGTGCCGTCGCCGGCGACATCGGAGGTCTTGGAGGCCACTTCCCGAACCATCTGGGCCCCCATGTTCTCGAATTTGTCTTCCAGTTCGATCTCTTTGGCGACGGTAACGCCGTCCTTGGTGATGGCCGGGGCGCCGAAGGCTTTTTCCAGGATTACGTTACGGCCCTTGGGACCCAGGGTGACTTTGACGGCGTCCGCCAAGGTATTGACGCCCCGGAGCATAGACTCCCGGGCTTTAATGTCATATTTAATTTCTTTTGCAGACATGAGCTTACTGTCCTCCTTAAGGATAAATGCTGATACGTCAGAAATTCAGGTTCGTTGCAGGGAAGATTTGGATTAGTCGGTGAGAACAGCGAGGATGTCTTCTTCCCGCATCATCAGGTATTCTTCGCCTTCCATCTTAATTTCGGTGCCGGCATACTTGCCGAACAGGACCCGGTCGCCTTCTTTCAGTTGAAGAGGCATGCGGTTACCGGCGTCGCTCATTTTGCCGGGGCCGACGGAGATGACTTTGCCTTCAATGGGCTTCTCTTTGGCGGTATCGGGAATGAGGATGCCGCCTTTGGTGACCTGCACCTCTTCGATCCTTTTGACCAGAACCCGGTCGTTCAAGGGTTTAACCTTCATATACAACCTCCTTGGAATAAATTCAGGTTATGAGCGGTGTTAGCACTCTCATCAAGTGAGTGCTAATCATCCTGCAAATTTTAACTACTTTTGCGGGAAAATCAAGAGGTGCACGAAAAAAAAATGGAAAAAGCGGGGTTGGGCCGAAGCCCGGAGTGATTACCGGGCTTCGGAAACCATGAGAGGCCGTTTGGATTTGGCGTGAGAATACTTATCCTTGGCATTCTTGTTGGACGAACCGTTCTTCTTGGGTTTGCTGGAACTCTTGGCGGAGTTATCGGTCTTTTTCGCCAAGCGGGTGTCGCTGGATTTTTTGGCTTTGGATGCCTGGGTATTGGAATTATCCTTGGCAGTGCCTATGAGGGCCACTTTGGTCTTTTTGGCTTCAGCCGGCTTGGCGGCCACAGACGATGTACCGAACATAGAGGCCTGGACCGGGGCTGCGCTAGCCTTAGCCGGAGTATTAGCCTTGGCAAGGGTGGCCGTTTGAGCTTTGGCGGGGGTGCTGTGGTTCGGTTGCTCCTGTTTGGCATAAGTGCGGCTGGCCTTTTTGGCGGGCTTGGCATAGGTCCGGCTCTTGGGGCTGGATTTGTGAGCCACCTCGGTGGACTGGCTGGCAGAACTCCGACTGCTCCCGCGGCTGGAATAGGAGCGTCCGGAACTGCGGGCCACCCGGATGGGGTGCGAGGCCACCGCGGGATGCTCGATGCGGGCAATGGTAATATTTTTCGTGAACAATTCTTTGCTGTTGGGCGGCAGATTCAAGGAGTAGGACGGCGCATCCGGGGGAGTTATGCCCCGGAGCAACTCCGGGTTGAGGGCCGCCACTTCCTCGGAGGGCACGTTCACGGCTACCGCGACGGCCGTCAGGGACGTGGTTTCCTTTATGGGGACCTTGTCAATTTTGAGCGGCGGTAAATAAGGGACATTTTTAAAGCCGAATTTTTCCGGGTTCTTGGCGATGATAGTAGCCGCGATCATCTGGGGCACGTAATTTTTAGTCTCGGTGGGCAGGCACATGTTGGCGGAGAGTTCCCAGAAGTTCTTGTGGTTGCTCTGGTTCAACTCCCGCTGCACCCTGCCCTCGCCGCAGTTGTAAGAGGCAGCGGCCAGATACCAGGAACCGAATTGTTTATAGAGGTCCAGGAGATATTGGGCGGCGGCCCGGGTGGCCTTTTCCGGGTCCCGGCGCTCATCCACGTAGCCGTCAATGGTCAAGCCGTAACGCAGGCCGGTGCCTTTGATGAACTGCCACATGCCGCTGGCGGCGGCCGGGGAATAGGCCTTGTTATTAAAGCCGCTTTCGATCATGGCGAGATAGGCCAGGTCTTCCGGAAGGCCGGCCTCCTGGAACACCTCTTTGATCATGGGCAGATAGCGGGTGGAGCGGGCCAGGTAGCGCGTGATGACCGCTTTGCGCTCGGTGGAGAAGTAGACCAGATAGGCCTTAACCTGCTTATTCATTTGGATGGGCACATCAAATTTGATCTGATGATCCCATTTTTGCAATTCATCTTCCAGGCTGCTGTCCGAACCGGGGATACCGCTCTTGGCGTAAAGCTCCTCCACGCGGTTGGGGCTCAACTCCTCGGTTAGGGCGGCTTCGTCGGCGTTGTCATCGACCACGGGAACCGTGATTTCCGGTTGGACCGGGTCGGCCTTGACCTGAGCGCCTTTTTGACCGCCGCCGCATCCCGCCAGAAATGCGAGGCAAACTACCACCCCCACGAGCCAAGATATCATAGAGACTCCTCTTATCTAGTGGTCCGGGTTTGCCAGTATACAGGTCCTGAAGTGATTTGCGCGACCTCCCCCAGAGGTGGGCCGATAGACCTGGGATTTTTATCCTATAGCAACTTTTTTTCGGCTTGGCAAGGAAAAAACCAGGCTGCGCCTGTTTTTCCCGGCTTCGGCGGCTTTGCAACCGCCGGTGCGGTGCTTATGATAAAACCTAAGGGGGAGAAATCATGGCAAATTTCACGTACCTGGCAAATCTGGAGATCATCGTCGCCCTGGCCGGATGGGCCGTGGGCCTGTGGGGTATGGTGAGCGGCCGGGAAGCCATCCTGCAGTATCTCTATTTCTTCGCGTGGTACCCTTATATCATCTTTCTGGACGGCTTCCTCTATCGCCTGAAAGGGAGGTCGTGGCTCCTGAATCGGCCCCGGGATTTTGGCACAATGTTCGTCTGGTCCGTCACCGTGTGGCTGGTGTTTGAAGCCCTTAACCTGGTCCTAAGAAACTGGGGCTATGTGGCGGTGGTGCCGGTGGGGTGGCTCCGGTGGAGCGGTTACGCCCTGGCCTTTGCCACGGTGCTGCCCGGGGTGCTCTTAACCGCTGAAGTGATGGGGGCCCTGGGGTCCTTTCAGAACGTCAAAGGCCGGGCCTTTAATTTGGGTTCCTGGCAACCGGTGTCGCTGATGGTGGGGGTGGGGATGCTGGTGTTTCCCCTGGTGTGGCCCAACTATGCCTTTCCCCTGATCTGGGGGGCGTTTTTCTTCCTGTTGGACCCGTTGTGTGACCTCATGGGCGGGCCTTCTCTGATTGTGCGCTTTGCCGCGGGGGAACGGCGGCGGTTCCTGAATCTGTTGACCGCGGGGTTGATCTGCGGGGTTTGGTGGGAGTCCTGGAATTGGTTCGCTATCAGTAAATGGGTGTATACGTTGCCGGTGCTCAATTGCTTCAAGGTCTTCGAGATGCCGCTGCCGGGGTACCTGGGGTTTGCGCCCTTCGCCCTGGAGTGCGCGGTCATGTATAATTTTATGAAGGCGTTGGATGAGCGGGTGCTGATAACCCCGCAGCGGCGGCAGTGGGCCTATGGCGTCCAACTGGTGTTCTGGATAACCATTTTTGCCGCCATGGATGCGTGGATAGTGATTTCATATCAGTGAGCGGTAAGCAGTGAGCAGTTGGTAGGGCGGGCGTCCCCGCCCGCCATCTTGGTGCGCGCAGGGCGCACCCTACATGGTAATGCCTGCGCTACACTACTTCTGGGGGGGCTCGACGCACATAAAAAAACCCCCGGCGAGGAGCCGGGGGTTGTAAACTTCTGGATGGGATTGAGGTCAGTCTGATTTTCTCCGGAGACCCACCAGACCCAACAGGGCGCTGCCCAGAAGGACCAGGGAAGGCGGGACGGGTACTGCACAGGCGGAGCCGGAATAGGTGGTATGATTTATGCCGTCCACCACCAACTCGCTTAAGGACACGGCTGGAGTAAACTGGAAGGTCAGGGCATTAATTGCCGAACCAAAGGCGCTAAAAGCCAAAAGATCGGCGTTGACCCCTCCATAAGTAATGCCGGTCACATTGGCCACCCCTCCGGCGTTAAGACCTCCATCAGTGCCGAACGTGAAGATACTCACCCATTCCAGGGCACTTGAGAGAACAAAGCCGGCCCCATCATCGATGGAAAAGGTTCCCGTCCCGGTGACCGGGGCTGTCTCAAGACCCGCCACAGGAGACGATATTGCGCCGATGGTGAAGGTGCCGCCGATGTTCCCAAACAGGTTTAAAGCACTCCCTGTTCCGTCATGCACGTCAGTGATTTGGAAGTCGTAGGTTCCGGTGTTCGGAAACTTGATGGAGTCGTCGGCCCCGTCGAAGGAAATCTCTGCACCTGTAATATTTGCGTAATTGAGGCACAGTTCTGCGAAGGCGCCGCTTGCGCTCAAGACAGTCAAGGCCATGATGCAAAGAAAGGTGATAAGTATTTTTTTCTTCACTTTTTCTCAACCTCCCTTAATGGTGTATTTAATTTTTACAAGAATATATAGCAATAATCATTCCATTATCTTAATGTATTGTTTTAATTCATTAAATATTTATCATGGATTATTTGGTCCAGGGGACTACCCCAAGTCATGTAATCATTATTAAACTTATTTCATAATTATTTAAGATTATTTTATTTTATTAAGGAATATTATAGAGTTGTCATGTTTCAGTTCTTATACTTATTTTTAAGTTCCTCAACTAGTGACACAGCATTCTTGAGCCTGCGGTTAACCATAAATAATGTAAAGTTAAAGAGGCTCTGCTGGCTCAAGCGTCCCGCCCAGGCGAGCACTACTTTTCAGGCCATTTGCTCATAAGGTGATGGCTCAGCAATAAGTTTAAAAAGTTCTCCGGGCCAGTTTGCCTGTGGAGGCACCGGGAGGTAGGCGGCTCCAAATCTTATAAAGAACTTTTCGGAACCGGGCTTTCATGTTTCAATTTTTGAACTTATGCGCAATTAGGACGGGGCCCTGCACGCCATGCATTATTGAGGTTTCCGCCCTTTGCCCCAGGGGCGCGGTCATGTATAATTTTATGCAGGCGTTGGATGAGCGGGTGCTTACCACGCCCCGGCAAAAGCGAAATGCCTGGCTGGTACAGTTGGTTTTCTGGCTGGTGATGTTTGCGGCTTTGGATGCGTGGACGGTGATTAGCTATCAGCAGTTAGCGGGGAGCAGTTAGAAAAATGGTGCGTAGAACGCACCGTACATGGCGGGCAGTGCCTGACCTACATTACTCTTGATACGAACAGAGAGTTCGTTTCAGTAAGAATAACCCAAAAAATGGTGCGCCGGAGCGCACCATGATAGTTACTTGTTCGGGATGGAATCAGGCTGATACCTTGCGCTGGCGCACTCTAAGCCCGATCAAACCCACCAAGCCGGAACCCAAGAGCAGCAGCGTGGGAGGCAAGGGAACCACCGGGTTAATGCTGCAGAAGCCCGTCAAAGCCGCAACATCGCCTCCGCCACTGAGGCCGAACGACACAGTGGTGCTAAAGATGCCGGTATACGGCCCGGACGGACCGGGAGCAGGACCAAAGGTATAGGGGCCATAGGCATATAAAGACCCCGCAGGCCCTGGTCCGAAGGCCGCCGTGGGACCCACACTCCAGGTGAAGGCAACATCTTGCAGAAAGTTGTCCTGGATAAGGCCATTAAGATTTGTAGCCGTAATAGTTACGCCATTTCCGGTGAAATCGGTGAGCCCCCCCACGATGGAGGAGGTGACCACCGTCGGCAGAGCCGGCAGCTCACCGGCCAAGACGGGGATGCTGAAAACAAAGGCAAAGGTGGAGGGAGCCCCAAAATCGGTCACTGCCAGGCCGTAGCTAATGATAGGATCAGCGCTGGCATTGCCGGTTATGATGACCTGGTCGCCCCCCGAAAAATTAATTGTTTGCTCAGAAAGCACAAAACCACTTTCGCTTTGCAAGTAGCTCAGATCAAACGATTCCCCGCCGCTTGAGATGGTTACGCCAAATGCCATAGCTGAGGTGGTCAGCCCCACCACCATTAGCAAGGCAATCAGTGCAATAGATGTTCTTTTCATGGACGACCCTTCCTTGTTAGAAATTGTAAATAGCTCTTTTGGAAAAACCTCCTCAACCCTGGGAGCATCATGCTATAATTGCGAGAATTCCTTTTACGCGGTCGAGGCAACCTTTTCTCATGTTAATGAAATCAATTAAGTTTCTTCGCTGTCCCCCCTCTCTCTATCCGACCACTCGAAGTGTAAAAAAAATGGATAGGTAATATTTTTACATCTTTTTTATAAAAAAATGCAATAATTATGCCATTTAAATAAGTTATTGTTTTTCATCATTTAATTTATTTTGATACAAATTTTAATAAGTTAAAAATGCCATTAATATTGAACATCTTAAAATTATTGTTCATTTCAAATTCTAGCAAGGTGAGCCCGTTTCAACATTTGAACATTTAAAGTATGATTAAACGAGGACTCACCAAATCCAATCGTTTATTGACGGAGGGCAGCAACCAAATTCCAGCAGGTTAAGGCTCGCATTTATTAACTCTGGCCAATTAATTTATGGGATACGTTTTGAATCATAATAACTTCCCCCTCAAGATCTACGCCGTCTCCTTGGGCTGCCCAAAAAACCTGGTGGACACGGAAATTATGTTGGGGCGGCTGACCCAGGCGGGCTGGGAGGTTACCGGGGATCCAGCCGCGGCGGACGTGCTCCTGGTCAATACCTGCGGGTTTATTGAGGCAGCCTGTAAAGAAGCGGTGGACACTATCCTTTCGATGGCCCGGGTCAAGGAGAATGAGCCCGGCAAGCGCCTGGTGGTGGCCGGGTGCCTGGTGCAGCGCTATGGGGCTGACCTGGCGCAAGAACTGCCGGAAGTGGACCTCTTTGTGGGGGTCAACGATTTTCCGGCCCTGGCGGATATGCTGGCAGGGCTTGCGACCGGGCAGGCAGACCGGTTATTTCATACGGCCCCACCCTACGCCTACGCGGCCCCCGAGGCGCGCTACCCCGCCACACCGGCACATCTGGCGTATCTCAAGATCGCCGAAGGCTGCAGCCACCGCTGTACTTTCTGTATCATCCCCCAGATTCGCGGGCCCTTGCGCAGCCGCCCTCTGAAGACTTTGGTGCGGGAGGCCGAACTGCTTGCCGGGGCCGGAGTTAAAGAACTCATCCTGGTGGCCCAGGACACCACGGCCTACGGCAAAGAGGAGCCGGGGCAACCGGGGCTTGCGGCGTTGCTTAGGGAACTGGCCGGGATTGACGGGTTCCGGTGGATTCGCTTGCTGTATGCCCATCCTGCCCGAATCACCCGGGAGCTTTTGGAGACCATGGCGGCTCATCCCCGGATTTTGCCTTACCTGGACCTGCCCATCCAGCACGGCCACGACGAGGTTTTAAGACGCATGGGGCGCGGCTATGGCCGCCGGGAGATTTTGGACGCGGTCCAGCTTATTCGGGAAATCCTCCCCGGGGCGACGCTACGCACCACGGTCATGACGGGCTTCCCCGGAGAGACCGAGGAACACTATCAGACCCTGATTGATCTTATGGAAGAGGTACGTTTCGATCATTTGGGGGTTTTCTTATATTGCCCGGAAACGGGAACTCCTGCAGCCCAGTGGAGTCCCAAGGTGTCCCGGCGGGAGGCCCGGCGCCGGGCCCGTCACCTCAAGGCCATACAGGCCAGGATCGTCAAGGCCCGGCTCAAGGCCCTGGTGGGGCAGGTGGCCGAGGTCCTGGTGGAAGGGGTGAGCCCGGAGAGCGACTACCTGCTCACGGGACGCATGATGAGCCAGGCCCCGGATATCGACGGCCAGGTTTATATTACCGCGGGAGTTGGTCAGGTGGGGGAGATCCAGACGGTACGGATTACCCGGGCGCTGCCTTATGATTTGGTGGGGGAGATTGTGGAGGACGGGGAAAAGGGATAAGAGCGGTGGCGAGCGGACGGCCTGCCTCTACGGGAGGTGACCAAGCGGAGCTTGGGCGGAAAGTGGTATTCCAAGCTGGAGCTTGGGAACGAGGGCAAACGAGGGTGAATCCTCCCTCAGCACAACCCTCCCCTTCCACGGATCACTGGGTTTGCAGACAAATTAATTTCTGTCATAATTATTATGATTGGCTGGGGGCATTAGCAGCCTCGCCCTAAATAATTGACTTCCCCGGAGGAGTAAGTTACTTTATTCACAATGAGCGCCACGGGCAAAAGTATCCTGAAAGACCTGGAAAAAGATGTGGTCGCCATCAATCTGGCGCTTTCGGCCAATCTTCAGACCCACGTGCCGTTGATCGCCGAGGTGGGGCGCCATATCCTGCTCAGCGGCGGCAAGCGCGTGCGGCCGCTCTTGTTCATTCTGGCGGCGCGGATGTGCGGCTGCCAGGGCAACAGTCTGAGCGATTTCTCGACGATCTTCGAATATCTGCACGCAGCCACGCTGTTGCACGACGATGTCATCGATGCGGCCAACGTGCGCCGGGGGGTTTCCACCGCCAACACCATCTGGGGCAACCAGGCGGTGATCCTGGTGGGGGACTTTCTCCTGGCCAAGGCTTTGTCCTTGGCGGTAACCACCAATAAATTGAAGATCTTGCAAGTTTTGTCCCACGCCACCACCATGATGGCCGAAGGGGAGATCCTGCAGCTTTTGCACGCGGGCAATTTGAAGATTACCGAAGCCGATTACTTCGACGTCATCACGCGCAAGACTGCGATCCTCATGGCGGCTGCGTGTCAGATCGGGGCCATCTTGGGCGGGGTCGAGCCCACCCAGGAGGAGGCCTTGAGCCAGATGGGCCTGAACCTGGGGATCACCTTTCAGGTGGTAGACGATATTCTGGATTATACCGGGAACGAACGGGAGTTGGGCAAGCAGGTATGCGCTGACCTTAGAGAAGGGCGCATCACCCTGCCTTTGATCCACGCCCTGGCCCAGGCCAATACGGCAGACCGGGAGCGCCTGGAGGCCATTGCCCAGGACCTGACCCCGGAGTCCGCCCCGGAACTGAAGAATCTCCTGGATAAGTACGGCTCGCTGGACCACGCCCGGGCCATCGCCCGGGACTACACCCTGAAGGCCCAGGATAACCTGGGGACCTTCCCTGCCTCCCTGGAAAAGACCTATTTTTGGGCTATTACCGAAGAACTCCTGAGTCGCACCCATTGACCGGCTGGACCTGATTATTGTAATAAGATCATGCCATTGCTCCTGCCAGCGCGGTGCCCCAGGGGGCCCATGAAACGGTGGGGGGGTGTCTTCAGCTTCCCCTTTATTTTCCTTGACATCACCCAATTTTCACATTAAATTGAAGGCGTAGATAGCATGTCAGACTGAAGGCAGGGCTGCGGGCCCTGGCCAAAGATCGGAAGGGTATGCTAAATACCTTCCCGTTTTTTTTTGCCTGGCTGCTCTCGCGGTCCTGCTCGTGGGGCGGGATAAG